>CAJCHR010000367.1 GCA_903970225.1 Actinobacteria bacterium 21-64-8
CGGGCTGCTGGCGGCGACGATCCTGACCCTGCTCGTGCTTCCCGCAATCGCCAAAGTGGTCCTTGGGCTCGGTCAGCGGAGCGGGAGCGGCCCGAGGGAGCAAGACAACGGCGGCGAAGCAGCGATCTGATCTTGTGGCGATCGATCACAAATCACTCGGTTCTATCTCCCGTGTCGACAGCGGTATGATTCGTTCCGTATTGCTGGCCATTATCTCGTGCGGAGGGAAATCCTAATCGCGCCAGCGCAAAGCCTCCAGCAGCAACGTGAACGCAGGCGAAGGCTGGCGACGCGACGGATAATAGAGATAGTAGCCGTCGAACGGTTCGCACCAGTCCTCCAGAACGCGGACGAGGCTCCCGTCCGCGAGGGACGATGCGGCGTGATCGTCCACCAGGAACGCGATCCCATGGCCAGCCAGCGCGGCGGTCAAGATCAGGTCGACGTTGTTGAAGACGAGCTGGCCTTCGACCTTTACCCTCAGCTCGCGGCCGTCTCGGTCGAATTCCCATGCATAGAGACCGCCCGAGCTCGCGAGCCGCAGGTTGATGCAGCGATGCGCCGCAAGGTCGTGCGGCGTTGCGGGCATGCCGTATTCGGCAAAATAGGCCGGCGAGCCGACGGCCGCCATTCGCAGCCTGGGCCCGATCCGGACCGCGATCATGTCCTTCTCGAGGCTCTCGCCAAGCCGCACGCCGGCGTCCAGGCGGTCTGCCACGATGTCGACGAAGCCGGCATCTACGCTCAGTTCGACATGGATGTCGGGATATTCCGCGGTCAGCCGGTTAATGACCGGCCACAACACCGACCGGGCGGCATGGATCGAGGTGGTGAGCCGCACGGTCCCGGCCGGTCGCTCGCGCAGTTCGGTCAGCGCAGCGAGCTTCAGGTCGATATCGTCCAGCGCAGGTCCAAGCGTCTCGAGCAGCCGTTCGCCGGCTTCGGTCGGCGCAACGCTGCGGGTCGTGCGCGTCAACAGACGAAGTCCGAGCTTCGCTTCGAGGCGGCGCATCGAGTGGCTGAGCGCGGACTGCGAGATACCCAGCTTCGACGCTGCTCGCGTGAAGCTCTTCTGCTCGGCGATCTCCAGGAACATCGCCAGGCCGCCCAGATCCTCACGCTGCAAGACTGCACTCCGCGCAAATTGGTTTCATGACCTGAAGTCATAGACCCAAGCGATCTACCCAGTCTAATCGTATGATGCCGGAGCGCGTATCTGTTGAGGCATCGGGCACCGATCGGATCGCGCGCCGGGGCCATCAACTCAGGGATACGGACATGCAGAAGCGGGAACTGGGCCGGGATGGCCTGCGGGTATCGGCGCTCGGTTTGGGGTGCATGGGCCTGAGCTACGGTTACGGGCCGGCGACTGACCGAACCGAAGCGATCGCGCTGATCCGGGCTGCTTACGAGCGCGGCGTCACCTTCTTCGACACCGCCGAGGCTTATGGTCCGGCGCTCAACGAGGAAGTGCTCGGCGAGGCGCTGGAGCCATTCCGCGAGGCAGTCGTCATCGCGACCAAGTTCGGCTTCAGGAACGGCCAGCCGGGCGACGGGCTCGACAGCCGGCCAGAACGGATCCGTCAGGTCGCCGACGCCGCGCTGATCCGCCTGCGCACCGATCGCATCGACTTGTTCTACCAGCACCGGGTCGATCCGGACGTGCCGATCGAGGACGTCGCCGGCACGGTCAAGGAGCTGATCGCGGCCGGCAAGGTCAAGCACTTCGGCCTGTCCGAAGCGGGTGCCCAGTCGATCCGCCGCGCCCATGCCGTCCAACCGGTCGCCGCGCTTCAGAGCGAATATTCGATGTGGTGGCGCGAACCCGAGGCTGAAATCCTGCCGCTCCTCGAAGAGCTGGGCATCGGCTTCGTGCCGTTCAGCCCGCTCGGCAAGGGCTTCCTGACCGGCCGGTTCGGAGCCGATGCCACGTTCGCCGAGGGCGACTTTCGCGGCACCGTCCCGCGCTTCTCGGCCGAGGCTCTGAAGGCGAACCAAGCGCTTGCCGATCGTGTTCGCGAACTCGCCGAGACGAAGGGCGTGACGCCGGCGCAGATCGCGCTCGCGTGGCTGCTGGCGCAGAAACCCTGGATCGTTCCGATCCCCGGCACCACCAAGCTGCACCGGCTCGAGGAGAACCTGGGCGGCGCCGACGTCGAACTGACCCCCGATGATCTGGCGCGGATCGAACACGCGCTCGCCACCGTTCACGTGCAAGGTGATCGCTACGCGCCGTCTCACCAGCAGTTCGTCAACCGCTGAGCAGGAACAGTCCGTCATGACCAGCACCGTCCCAACCGTCACGCTCGGCAACGGCGAGGAAATGCCCGTCCTCAGCTTCGGCGTCTTCCAGGTACCCGATCCCGCCCAGTGCGAGCGCAGCGTGCGCGATGCGATCGACGTCGGGTACCGGCTGTTCGACACCGCAGCGTCCTATGCCAACGAGGCCGCCGTCGGCGGATCAAGCGTCACGGCATCGATCGCAGCGAACTGTTCGTGACGAAACTTCGCGGTGTTCGACTTCGCGCTCGACGCCGCCGACGCAGCCGCGATCGCGGCGCTCGACCCGAAGACCAGCAGCTTTTTCGATCACCGCGATCCGGACAAGGCGAAGTGGCTTGGCACGCGCAAGCTCCAAGCCTGAAGATCTGACAACGGCCGCGCCGGGTCAGACAGCGCGACATCCTGCAACGAGGACATGACCATGGACATCACTCGCAAGGCCGATCTGAAGACCACTGACGGCCCCGCCGACTTCTTCACCGGCAAGGTCACGATCACCGGCCAGTTTCAGCGGCCCGCCCCCTCGCGCGTCGGCGGCGCGATCGTGCATTTCGAGCCGGGCGCCCGCACCGCCTGGCACAAGCATCCGGCGGGCCAGACGCTGATCGTCACCGAAGGCGTCGGCTGGACGCAGCTTGAAGACGGCCCGGTCTTCGAGTTCTACGCCGGCGACGTACTGTGGTGTCCGGCCGATCACAAGCATTGGCACGGCGCCACCCCGCACGCGGCAATGACGCACATCGCCATCCAGGAATCGGTGGGCGGTTCGCCCGTCACCTGGCTGGAGCAGGTCAGCGACGAGGAGTATCTCGCCGGCCCTCAGAAGGACGACGCTTGAGCGGCGTCACCGTCGTCATGGACGCGGGGTTGATCGGCCAGGCGACCGCGCGCCGCGTCAGCGCGGGTCGGCACGGGCGGGGACGCCAGACGAAATCGCAGCACTCGCGGCGCTGGTGATGGGGGAAGACGGCGCGTTCATCACCGGAAGCGACTTCCTGATCGACGGCGGCGTCACGGCCTCCTTCAAGTTTGGGCCGCTTCAGCACGGCTGAGGACTACAGGGACTTGCGGGCGGCAAGCATTACGGGCGGCGGGCAGGAGCCCCGAAGGTCTGCAGCCCTCCCGCAAAATCGCAACGCATCATCCGAATCATCGTGCTGGCGCGCCAGACGGGTTGCATGCACTGCGCCGGGCGCGACGATCATCGCCGCGACCGTTTGCCCGTAACCCCGGTCGCACCACGATATCGAATGCTCCTTCCACCGAAGGATCCAATCAAACGGGGACACATCCTTTCGGGGCGACTTTTCCGATGAACCTTCCGCTTGTCGATTTTGCTGCCTCGCCCGATCCGGGCGCCGAGATCGATGCGGGCCTTGCCACGTTCGGCTTCCTGCAACTATCCCACATCGGCATCGATCCTTGCGAGCTTGAAGCCGTGTTCAGCGCGGCCGACGCATTTTTTCACGCCTCGCTCGATGAGAAAGCACGCTGCGCCTATCGCTCGGCCGCCGAGAACTTTGGCTATCAGGGTATGCTCGAGGAGAACCTCGATCCCGGCGCCCCGGCGGACCTGAAGCAGACCTTCACCATGCGCAACATCGTGAACGATCCGCCCCCGGTCGAGCGCTGGCCCTCGGCAGAGTTTCGCGACATCATGCGCGGGTTCTTTGCGCACGCGCTGGACTGCGCTCACGCAGTCCAGCGCCGAATGGCCGACACGCTGTCGCTGCCGTCCGAGTTCTTCACGACGGTCCATTCGGGTGAGAACGTCACGCTGCGGCTGCTCCATTATCCCGCAGGCGCGGCACCGATGACCGAAGCCGCGCAGCTCGGGGCCGGCGCGCACACCGATTACGGGTTCATCACCCTCTTGTTCCAACACGGCGTCGCCGGGCTGCAGGTGGTGGGCCCAGCGGGCGACTGGATCGACGTGCCACCAAGCGATGGTGCCGTCGTGGTGAACAGCGGCGATCTGCTAGAGCGCTGGAGCAACGGGAAGTACAAGTCTACGCGCCACCGCGTTATCGCCAACACCGGCCCGCGAGACCGCCTGTCGATCGCGCTGTTCCTCGATCCCAATTCGGAGGCGCAAGTGGAAGCGCTTCCCAGCTGCGTCTCCGCGAACAATCCTGCCCGCTACGGCCCGATCAGCGCGGGCGCGCATCTGCAATCCAAACTGGAAGCCACGCACAAGGGCCGCTTCGCGCTGTGACCGCCGCCGTGAACAACGCAGCCCGCCCGCGCTTCGATGTCGCGCTGCTCGTCTCCGGATCGGCGGCATTCTCGATCTCGACGATGTACAGTTCGATGAAGCCGGTGCTGATCGCATCGTTCATCGAGCAGGCCGGCTACTCGCCCAGTCTGGCGGGGCTCGCCGCGGCGATGCCGTTCGTGGGCGGCGTGTTTGCGTCGATACTCATGCCGTGGCTGCTGCGCCGCCTGAGCGTCGGCACGGCGATTACCGGGTTCGGCGCCGGGCTGGTGGTGATGGAGCTGGCCAATGCCGTGTGGTTCGCGGTCCCGGCGCTGCTCTTGTCCGGGCAGTTCGTCGCGGGCGTCTGCGGCGGCATGCTAATCGGACTGCTCTCGCAGCTGATCGCGGTGTCCGCGCGGTCAGAGCAAAGCTTCGGCGTGGTCGATATGGTTGGCGTGTTGATGATGTCACTGATGATCGCCGCGGTTGGCGCTGCGATCCAATGGGGCGGGCTGCGCGGCGCCTTCCTCACCGCGGCCGGCTTGTGCACGATTTTTGGCGGCACGATGCATCTTTCGCGCGGTGCCTTGCCCTGCGTGTCGGAGCCCGGGATGGCTGTGAACCGGGGTCCAATCGCGGTAAGCTGGCGCGCCGTGGTGGTGATCGTGATGGGTGTCGCCTTCGTGACCTTCAGCGGGCTCGGCTTCGCCTTCATGTTCAGCGCGGCGCGTGGGCTCGGGTTCAGCTATCGCGATGCGGGCTCAGCGATCGGCGCGATCCTGTTCGTCACGGCCGCCGGCTGCCTGTTCGGCGGCTGGTGCGCAGCGCAATTCGGGCCGAAGATTCCATTGCTCTGCGCGTTTGCGCTATGCGCCGTCGGCTGGCACGTGGCCTTGCACGCTCAAAGCCAGATCGTGTTCCTTCTCGCTCTGGCGCCGGCGATCTTCGCACTGAATTCGTCCTTTCCGGTACTTCTGGCGCTGGCGGGCTCGTTCGATTCGGATGGGCGGCTGGCGGGGATCGCCGCGCCATTGATCGTCAGCGGCTTTGCCTGGGCCGCGATTCTCGCAGGGATCGTGGTCGATCACTGGGGCATCGGCGCGCTGTCCATCGTCACCGCAGCCGGCATGATCGTCTGCGCGGCACTGTTGCTCGCCGGGACAAGCGAGCCTGCCTCACTTGATCGTGCGGAGCCGATATGATCGCAATACGGATCGCGCCCGACAGGCCCATGTCCGTCGTCGGCTTTCCCGCCTATTTCGCAGAGCGACCGGCGCCGATCGTCCCGCAGGATCTTGTGACCTAGGTTGTCAGGCGATTCCTTCGCTCATCATCTGGGCGACGTGCTGCAGCTTTTCCGGATTTCGCACCATATAGACCGCAGCGATGCGGCCTTCCCGGATTTCAAGCGCAGTGGTCTGCAGGACGCCCCGGTCCATGCTGACATAGCCCGGCAGCCCATCGATCGTCGCGAAGCGCAGCAGTACGGGCTTGTAGCCGCGCTTGCGCGCCAGGCCCGCGAACAGCCGGAGCACCTTCGCGATTCCGTCGATGACATTGAGGAATGCAAGAACCTTGCCGCCGCCGTCGGAGTATACCGAAACATTATCAGCGAGCATCGATGACAGTGCGGCAACATCACCATCGCGCGATGCCGCGAAGAAGGCATGCGCGATGCGATCGGCATCGGCCTGGTCGACGTTGAAGCGGGGCCGTTCAGCCTGAACATGTTTGCGGGCCCGCGATGCAAGCTGACGCACCGCCGTCGCATCGCGATCAAGCGTGGTCGCGACGTCGACCAGCGCCACCCCGAATACATCGTGCAGCAGGAAAGCGGCACGTTCGAGCGGGGACAGGCGCTCGAGCGCCAGCATCAAAGTGAGCGTCAGGTCGTCCGCGACGGGCTCGTCTCGTGGATCGACCGTGCCCATCAGCGGCTCGGGCAGCCAGGCGCCGATATAGGTCTCGCGCCGTGCGCGCGCCGATTTCATCTGATCGAGGCACAGCCGCGTCACGATGCGGGTCAGATAGGCGGCGGGCGTGTCGACGCCCTCCGTGACGCGTGCCCAGCGCAGCCAGGCCTCCTGCACGACGTCCTCCGCTTCGGACAAGGATCCGAGCATCCGATAGCCGAGGCGCAGCAGCCGGGGCCGCTGCGCCTCGAAATCGGCGAGGCGCTCGTCAGGCCGCGGCAAGCGACGCATCCACCGGATGCGCAACGCGAAGCCCGACGGACAGCCGGTTCCACGTGTTGATCGCGCCGATCAGCAAAGTCAGCTGCACTTGTTCGGTCTCCGTGAACTGCGCCTTCAGCACAGCATAGTCCGCATCGGGAGCATGAGTCTCGGGAAGGCGGGTCAATGCTTCCGTCCAGCCGAGCGCAGCGCGTTCGCGATCCGAATACAGTGTCGATTCGCGCCACGCGTCGAGCAGGTAGAGGCGCATTTCCGGCTCGCCCTGCTTGCGCAGATCGGTGGTGTGCATGTGGATGCAGAACGCGCAGCCGTTGATCTGCGAGGCGCGCAACCTCACCAGTTCCATCAGCACGGGATCAAGCCCGCTGGCCTGGAAGCTGTGCTCCAGTGCGTACATCGCCTTGATCGCCTCGGGGGCGAAAGCATGGGGCGCAGCGATACGTTGGGTCATGGGTCTTCTCCGGGCGCGAGTTGCGCGCCTATTGATGAGACGAGGCAGGCCGGGCGGATGTGACATGGCGCGCCGCCCAGACAGTGAGCGCAATGGCGATCAGCGCGGGCAGCGTCACCGCCGGGAAATCGCGGACAAGCGCGGAAGTGCCGCAGATACCCACCGCCACCTCCCAGACATGGAACAGCGCATGCCCGGCAAGCCACAGCGCCGCCGCGCCCCACAGCGTCACGCGCAGCACGGGACGCGCGGCACCAAACAGGAAGGCGGCGCCGATCAGCACGAAAACCAGCCCGATATCACGCAGGAAATGCTGGTTGAACGGCCCCGTCGTCGTCACGCCCGGCACTGCAAGGTACCAGGCAGCGGGCGAGGCGAGCATGCAGAGGCCGTTCGCGGCGAGCCCGGCACCGAACAACGACGCCAATGCGAGGCAGGCCTTCTCTGCGCGCATCATGCCGCAACCTGCGTGGGCAGATGGCGAGCAAGCCATTCATCGAAGCGCGTCGGCATGATCCGTGCCGCAGGCCCCGGCGTCAGCGAAGCATCGTCGATCTCGACCCCGAAATAAGGTGCGGCCGGATCGACCGCGACGGCACGAGGATCGTCGGTCTGGCCAAGCCAGGTGCCGACGAATTCGGCAAGCGGCGCGCGTTCCGGCCCGGCGATCTCGATCATGCCGTTCACCGGCGCGGCAAGGACGGCGTCGGCCAACGCCTCGGCCACATCGGCGGAGGCCATCGGTTGCATCGCTGCCGGGCTCAGCCAGACGACGTCCTCACGCGTGCTCGTATTCGCGATGCCGCCCATGAATTCGAAAAACTGCGTAGCGCGCACGATCGTATAGGGGATCGGAGAGACTTCGATCAGTCGTTCCTGTGCCAGCTTGGCGCGGAAATAGCCCGATCCCTGCAGGCGCTCGGTGCCAACCACGGATAGCGCGACATGGTGGCGAACCCCCGCGACGGCTTCGGCGGCGAGCAGGTTTCGGCTCCCCGCCTCGAAGAACGCGAGCACCGCGGCATCCTCGAATGACGGCGAATTGGCGACGTCGACGACGACGTCGGCATCGGCCAGAGCCGCGGCGAGCCCTTCGCCGGTGACGGCGTTCACGCCGCTCGTGGGCGATGCGGCGATCACCTCGTGGCCCAGGCTGTCCAGTCGGGAAACGAGCTGGCTGCCGATCAGCCCGGTGCCTCCGATGACGACGATCTTCATTCTGCTTCTCCGTGGGTAAACGACGCCCAAGTCTGAGGCGTTATCTCCATGACGAGGCAGGGCGTCGGCGTGTGACACGTCGCACGAATAATTGCGTAACGACCAAGCCGGCATGGACGACACGATGGCTCACCACCGCGCCAAACGCCTTCACCTTGTTCGAGTACAGCCGCTGCCCGGAAGGTCACCAATCCGATTTCCGGTAAGGCGGGGCAGCAGTGGTCCGCAAACGCCACGCAGTCGGCGTGGGCGGCTCGCTCGGCGCGATACGGATGCCGCCACGTGCGGTGACGATCTTCAGCAGTTCGCGGGTGATCGCGATCCTCGCCTCTTACCCGGCGTCGCGGACGAATTCGCCGATCGCGCCGAAGCTGCGCGCATGCTCCAGCCGTTGCCGGGATCGGCGGCTAGGGCCGTCAGCAGGGCAGAGATGAGGATCGGCCCCCCGCCACCGCGCTGCACCCCGAGAGGACAGCGCGGCTACCAGCAGAGCCGGAAGGACGGCTTTCACCGTCAGATCTTCAGGCGAACGCCGCCGTAAGCTGCCCGGCCCGCTGTCTCGAAGGTGAAGACTTCCTGGTAGTTCTTGTCGAGCAGGTTCTCGACGCGGCCGAAGATCTGGATGTGCGGATTAATGTCATACGTCGCGTTCAGATTGACCAGCGTGTACGATTTCAACGAGACGATCAGTCGGCTGAAGTCGCTGTTGAATGCATAGTCGTTCTGCTTGCCGTTGTAGCGCACCGTCGCGGTAACGGTGAACGGCCACTGGTGCGGCGCCCAGGTGACGTTGGCGCTGGCGATGTTCTTTGGCCGGCGCACCGCCTGAATGGTGATCGGGACCGGGAACTGAAAGCTGCCATCAGCAGGCGCCGGATCGGCGAGTGCATCGATGGTCTGCGGCGAATGCAGATAGGTATAGCTGAGGTCGATACGGAAATCGTCCAGGCGGGCCGAGGCATAAGTCTCGACGCCGCGCTGCTTGAACACGCCGGTGTTGTTGAACGGCGTCTGGACATAGTCTCCGTCGATGAGGACGTACGTGCTGTCGATCTCGTCGGAGAAGCGGTTGTCGAAGTAGGTCGCGCCGATCTTCACGCTGGTCCCCACCAGGTTCTGCTCGATACCCGCTTCCCAGCCCTTCGAACGCTCGGGCTTGAGGTTCGGGTTGCCGATGAACTGGCCGGTCGAATACGCGTACAAGTCGGTCGCGGAGGGATCCTTCACGCCGGTGCCGTAGGCGGCGTGGATGCGAGTCCCGGTCGGGAACAGGTAGCTGCCGGTCACACGGTAGGTCGCATCGTCCTTGAACTGTGAATTGTCGTCGATCCGCGCCGAGGCGCTGATCGCGAGGCGGTCATTCACCGTGACGTCGTATTGGGTGACGAAGCCCAGCGTATCGATCCGGTGCCGGTCGTTGTTGGAGAAGCCGCCCGGCGAAGTGTTCTCGAAGTCCTGCCGCTCGGCATCGACCGCGAAGGTGAAGCGGTTTTTCACATGATCGTTGCCGAAGCGTACCGTGCTGTCGAACGAGCCGCGATAGCGTCGGCCGTGGTCGCCATAGCTCAGGTCGCCGAAGTCGTAGCCGTTGCGCGTGGTGTCGGCGATAGTGCCGTTGATCGAGTTGGTCATCGCGCCGCCGAACACCGTCCACTGCGCGCCGAGCAGGCCGTAGTATCCCTTGTTGGTGTAGTAATCGCCCGGCGTGTCGGTTGTCACGATGACGGGATAGCCGTTCACGATCGGCGAGAGGTCGGTGATGTTCTGATCGTCGGTATCCGCCTTGGTCCAGCTATAGCGGCCGACGCCGGTGACGACGAAGTTGGGCGCCGGCGTCCAGTGGAACTTGCCTGACACGCCCAGGCTGTTCGAATGCATGTCGCGCTCGCCGCCCGGAGCTATCGGATAGCCGTCAGTGTGATAGTAGCTCGACGACAGCGCGTAATCGAAATCGCCCTTCGCGCCGGCAATACGCGCGGCACCGTCGTACGTGCCCATCGAGCCGCCCTCGGCGCGCAGCGACATGCCCGGCAGTTCGCGGCCTGACAGCGTGGTGTAGGTGATCACGCCGCCGATCGCGTCGGAGCCATACAGCGAGCTTTGTTGTCCGCGCAGCACTTCGACGCGCGCAGCCTCGTCGGTGATCAGCGTTCCGAAATCGTATTCGCCGTAATAGGGATCGTCGCTCTTGATGCCATCGACGAAGACAAGGACATGGTTGCTCTCGCTGCCGCGGATGCGGACTTGCGTGGGATCGCCGACCGCACCGGTGCGGTTGACCGCAACCCCGGGCACGTCGCGCAGCACGTCCGAGAGGATGCGCGTCTGTCGGTCCTGCAGGTCCTGATTGCTGATCACCGTGACCGATGAACCGATCAGGTCGATGGGGATCTCATCGCCCGAGCGGGTGGCGGTGACAACGATGTCATCGCGCTCAGCCGCGCCGGCGGTCTCGATCTCGTTCGCCGGTGATGTGTTGGCGCTCTGCGCGATCGCCGGCGCTGCCGTTGTAAGCGCCGTGGTCAGCGCGAGCAGCGCGGTCAAACTGGTCTTCATGCGTAATCCCCCTGGCGCCTGAGCAACATCGATGGCCGGGGCGTGCCGTTCGAACGAACGGTCGGCGCGCGACGACAGGCGGGCGTGACGGGCACCGGTCGCCGTGCACCGATGCGGCCCCAGCCGCATGGTTCGTCGCTCAGACGGGAGTACCGTGCCGTGACCATCCCCTGGACCAGGCAAGAGCGACCGGTGCGCCGACAGGTCTCCTGGCTCGTGGGTCATTATGCGATGCACGGCCTTCCCAGGCCTCGCAAGACTGTCCGTCCGGCCCAGTGGCTGCTCTCCCGAAGAAGAGCGATGTGCATCGCGCTCGCCACTTACAGTTGCAGGGACAGCTGCGGATTAGGGCAAAAAGCTCGCCCTCACCGCATTCCCTCAAGGCCCGTCTCCGGGCATCGGCGCGATCACGAAGTCCGACCGAAATCGAACTCCGTCGGCGCCGATACGCGAAAGATCCCGCGCTGCCCAGCCGAATTGATGAAGAAGAATCTCAGCTGGTTTGCATCGGCGTGGGATCGCCCTGCCCTGCCCCGGCGATACCACCTGCTCCAACCGGCGGATCAGCTCTGACGGCGCCGCGCAGCCGGATCACAACCGCGCCGGCTCGACCCTGCCCGTGCAGGCACCGAAACCGATCGGGCGAAAGCCGGGCGCCGATGCGGTGGCGCGCAAGGTCAATTCGTCACCGTTCTCCAGAAATCCGCGCGTCTCTCCCGATGGCAGGGAGATCGGGTCTTTGCCGCCGCCCGAAAGCTCGGTGAGACTGCCGAAAGCACTGGCCTGCGGGCCGGAAATCGTGCCCGTGCCGAGCAAGTCGCCCGGATTGAGGTTGCAGCCGTTTGCCGTGTGGTGAGCGATCATCTGCGCGATCGTCCAGTACATGTTGCTCGCCGGACCGCGGCTCAGCGGGTGCGCAGGCAGCCCCTGCTCGCGCATGGCGGATGTGAGCAACGAGACTTCCATATCCAGCCCCAGGGCGCCCCCCGCCTGGTCGGCCTCGTCCCACAGGTACGGCAGCGGACGAGGATCGCCTGCCGGCCGCGGCGCCTGTGCGATGCGGAACGGAGCCAGCGCCTCGGCCGTGACGACCCACGGCGACACCGTGGTCAGGAAGTTCTTGGCGAGGAACGGCCCGAGCGGCTGGTACTCCCAGGCCTGCATATCGCGTGCGGACCAGTCGTTGAGCAGGCAAAGCCCTCCGATGCGGTCTGCGGCACCGGCGATCGGCACGGTCTCGCCCAGCGGGTTCTCGCCGGCGATCCAGACACCCAGTTCCAGTTCGTAGTCGAGGCGGCGGGTCGGGCCGTACTCGGGCGTCTCGGCCTCCGGCGCCCTGCTTTGTCCTTTGGGGCGGATCACCGGCGTGCCTGATGGACGTACCGAGGACGCGCGGCCGTGATAGCCGATCGGGACGTGCTTGTAGTTCGGTAGCAGCGGGTTGTCGGGGCGGAACTGCCGCCCGATGTTGTTGGCATGATGGATCCCGACGTAGAAGTCGGTGAAATCGCCGATCGCGAACGGCAGGTGCAGGTCGCATTCTGCCGACGGAACAAGGTGGGCCCGAACCCTGTCCCGGTTCGAGGCCGAGGTCAGGTGGAGGAACACGGCGTGGCGCAGCGCCGAGCGCGCGGCCCCCGGGAGGGCGAAAAGCGCATTGAGCGTCCTCTCCGCCAAAGCCCTTGTTACCGCCTCGGGCAGCAGGCGCTGCTGCGCTAGCGCCGTAAGGTCGAGCACCTGTTCGCCGATCGCAGTGCCGATACGCGGCGCAACATCACCGTGCGAAAAGACCACGAGTGGCAGGTTCTGGACCGGGAAGTCCGGGTGGTCATCGGCGCCTGGCACCCAGCTGGAAGCGGCCGGGTCGTGCGTATCGTCGATCGTGCTCATGCTTCGGGCGGTTGATGCAGCCAGTCGGCGTGGCGCGGCGCTTTCTTGGTCCGGCTCCACTCTTCCAGCATCAGTGGTGCCACTCGGCGCAGCTCGGCATATTGATCTTCGCTGCCGATGTCGCAGGCCAGTTCGATCCGATGGCCGTTGGGGTCGAAGACGTAGATCGACTTGAAGATCCCGTGATGGGTTGGACCGAGCACGTCGACCCCCTCGGCTTCGAGATGCGCCTTGGCTGCGAGCAGTTCGTCGAGGCTGCCGACGCGAAAGGCCAGGTGCTGGACCCAGGCCGGGGTGTTCTCGTCGCGCCCCATGTCAGCCTGGTTCGGCAGTTCGAAGAAGGCGAGGATGTTGCCGTTACCCGCATCGAGGAACACATGCATGTAGGGGTCATAGGCGCCCGTCGAAGGCACATGGTCTTCGGCAAAGGCGGTGGTGTAGGTCATGCCGAGCATGCGGCTGTACCAATCGACCGTCTCGCGTGCGTCCCTGCAGCGGTAGGCCGCGTGATGGATCCCGCCCAGCTTTACCGGATGCTCGCTCATCGATCTGCCTCCGCATCGACCGTCAGCGCCCCGCGGCGGATCTGGTCCATTTCCAGTGACTTGAACAGCGCGATGAAGTTGCCCTCGCCGAAACCCTCGTCCTTCTTGCGCTGGATGAATTCGAAGAACACCGGACCGATCAGCGTCTGCCCGAAGATCTGGAGCAACAGCCGCGGATCCTCGTTTTCAGTCGATCCATCGAGCAGGATGCCGCGCGATCGCAGCGCGTCGACCGTCTCGCCGTGGTTCGGCAGTCGATCGGCCAGCATCTCGTAATACGTGGCCGGCGGCGAAGGTGCGAACGGATTGCCCAGAGCACTGAGTTGATCCCAGGTCGCGTAGAGATCGTCGCAGGCAAAGGCGATGTGCTGGATGCCCTCGCCGTTGTAAGCGCGCAGGTATTCCTCGATCTGACCGCGGCCCCCGGAACCCTCTTCGTTCAGCGGAATGCGGATCTTGCCGTCGGGCGCCGTCATCGCTTTCGAAGTCAGTCCGGTGTATTCGCCCTTGATGTCGAAATAGCGGATCTCACGGAAATTGAAGATCCGTTCGTAGAAGCTGGCCCAGTGGGCCATCCGGCCGCCATAGACGTTGTGGGTCAGGTGATCGATCAGCCTGAGCCCTGCCCCCACCGGGTGACGATCCACTCCGGGCTCGTAAACGAAGTCGATGTCGTAGATCGAGAGGCCTTCATCGTAACGATCGATCAGGTAGATGATCGATCCGCCGATGCCTCGGATCGCGGGCAGGCGCAGCTCCATCGGGCCGGTGCTCACCTCGACCGGCTCCGCACCGCGCTCGATCGCCGCCGCGTAGGCCTTCGCGGCGTCCTTCACGCGCCAGCCCATGCCGCAGGCCGAAGGACCGTGCTCGGCGGCAAAGTAGGCGGCCGGGCTGCGCGGCTCGTAATTGGTGATCAGGTTGATCTCACCCTGCCGCCAGAGCTGGACGTCCTTCGACCGGTGCCGTGCGATCCGTGTGAACCCCATCGCGGCGAACGCGGGCTCCAGCAGGCCCTTCTCGGGAGCCGAGAACTCGACGAACTCGAAACCGTCGAGGCCGATGGGATTTTCGAAGAGATCGCTCATGATGGTTCCTGCTTTTGGCTGTGCCGCGGCCGACGCGCCGCCTGACTTAACGCGTAGTCCTGCGTCCCGCGGGTGAAGACCTGCTCGCCGGGCATGATCGTACCGACCTCGATCGCGGGCTGATCGGCGAGCTTCGCGTAGACCGGACCGAAATCCGTATCGAGGGTCTGGCGCAGCAGGTCGTCGAAGCTGTCGATCACGAAGTAGTTCTGCTGGTAGTCGTCGATACGGTACCGGGTCCGCATCACGCGCTCGAGATCGAAGCCGATCCGGTTGGGCGAGGCATCGTCGAGCGCAAAGACAGACTCGCCGTGCGATGATACGATCCCCGCGCCGTAGATGCGCAGATCGCCCTGATGCCGGATCAGGCCGAATTCCACCGTGTACCAGTACAGCCGCGCAAGGCTCTCGATCATGCCGAGCGCGCAGGCACGCTGCCCGCCCTCGCCGTACGCCTGCATGTAGTCGGCAAAGACCGGGTGTGTGAGCATCGGGACGTGGCCGAACACGTCGTGGAAGACATCCGGCTCTTCGAGGTAGTCGAGCTGACTGGGTGTGCGGATGAAGTTCCCCGACACGAACCGGCGGTTGGCAAGATGATCGAAGA
>CAJCHR010000368.1 GCA_903970225.1 Actinobacteria bacterium 21-64-8
TGACGGTGACGACGTGGACGCCCTTGCCCTCTAGCGCATTGAGATAGACCGCCAGTGTCGCCACCAGCGTCTTGCCCTCACCCGTGCGCATCTCGGAGATTTCGCCGCGGTGATGAACGATGCCGCCGATCATCTGCACGTCGAAGTGCCGCATGCCGAGCACGCGCGATGCCGCCTCGCGGACGGTGGCGAAGGCTTCGGGGAGCAGGCTGTCGAGCGTTGCGCCCTCGGACAGCTGATGGCGGAACTTGGCGGTCTGCGCCGCGAGCTCGTCGTCGCTGAGCGCCTGAAGCTGCGGCTCGAAAGCGGCGATCTGGCGCACGACCTTATCGAGCGATTTGACGTAACGGTCGTTCGACGAGCCGAACAGCGATTTGGCGAGGGCGCCGAGCATGGGCGTGGTTCCTGTATGTCGGGAGAGGCTGAATGCCTCGATCAGGGGAGCAGGTTCGCGCGGGCGCAAACCTCGATTACGAGGACGAAGAGCCTGCGCTATTCGAGCGCGCGGTCACACCGAATGTGAACGGTGCGCGAAAAAGCCAGCGCCTGGCTTGGCTTCTCAAGCGAGTTCCCGTCCAACAGGCCGGGCAGAGTGTTTACGGGTGAAACCGCTCCGTCGGCCTCGGCCTCCTGGGCCACAACCACGCAATTCGCGCGCTGCACGGCTTGTGCCTCGGCAGCGCTGGTGCGAGCGGCGACCGGCTGGCCGAGGGCCGCGATGCCCGAAAGCATGGCCAGAAAGGCGAGGATGAAGCGCACCATTGCGCCCGGATATATGGTGGGGGTGGCGAAACGTCCATTGCGATGTGCGCGATTTCCCGCAACGCATTTTGTCACGCGCAATCTCCTGCTACCCGCGCGGCGATGAAGCCAGCGGGAAAGCGCCACGAACCCCTGTCCCGCGACATCGTCTTTGCGGCGATACTGCTGCTCGCCGTATTGGTTTCGCGCCTTCAGACGTTCGGCGATCCGGTGCTCGGGTTCGATGAGCAGTATTACCTTCTCGTCGCGCAGCGGATGCTTCACGGCTCGCTTCCCTATGTCGATATCTGGGACCGCAAGCCGATCGGGCTGTTCCTGGTCTATGCGGCGGCGATCCTGCCCGGGGGAAACCCCTTCCTTTCGTACAAGCTTCTGGCCGCGCTGTTCGTCTGGGGGACGGCATTCGCGATCTGGCGCGGCGCGCGGCGCGATGCCGGGCCATTCGGCGCGGCGGTGGCGGCGCTGCTCTATGTGTTCTGGCTGAACTTCATGGAAGGCGAAGGCGGTCAGGCGCCTGTGTTCTATGACCTGCCCGTGCTTTTGGCGGCGTTGCTGACGCGGCGCGCATTCACGTCTTCCTCCGATAGCGGGATCTCGCGGGGACTCAGCATTCGATCGGCCTCTGTCTTCGCAGTCGCGACGGGTGAAAATGGGAGGATATTCGCCACCGGCCTCGCGGCGATGCTGCTCGCGGGGATCGCGATCCAGATCAAATATACGGCGATATTCGAAGCCGCGTTCTTCGGGCTTGTTCTCGTTTGGGCAGGCTGGCGGACGTGGGGACCATCTTCGCGACTGGCCCTGGTGACGCTCGCGTGGGCATCGGCGCTCCTCGCGCCAACGCTGGCAGCCTGGGCTTACTACGCCGCGATCGGACAGAGCCACGCGTTCGTGTTCGCCAACTTCCTCTCGATTTTCGGCCGCCTGCCAGACCCCTTGCCGGACCGGCTGATGGGTCTCGTGCTGATCCTCGTGATCCTCAGTCCGCTGGCGGTCATCGCGGTGCTGGCAAGCCTAAGGCAACGGATCGGCTTCAACCAAATCTGGGCGATCACCGCGCTGCTGGGAATGCTGGCGTTCGGCGCGTTCCTCTCACCGAACTACGGTCTGCCGATCGTCGCGCCGCTGTGCCTGTGCGCAGCGCCGTGGCTGGACCGGCGGGGATTGCGGCGTGGCGCGGGCATCGCGCTGGCGGCTCTCGGGCTCGCAGGCGGCATCTTCGCCGTCGGGCAGGTCATCATCGGCAAGGGCAATCGCACCGAAGCGCTCGCCGTCGCCGCCGCCGCGCGGCCGACACATGGCGGCTGTCTTTGGGTCTGGGACGGCTACCCCGCGCTTTACATGCTCACGAATTCTTGCATCCCCACGCGCTACGCCTTTCCCGGCCAACTCAACGCCGCGAATGAAAACGCCATTAGCGCTTCGGGCGTCGATCCCTCGGCCGAAGTGCGGCGCATCCTGGCGAGCCGGCCGGAGACGATCGTCGACGATTATCCGCCCTACGATCGCGGTAACCGGGCGACCCGCGCACTGGTGCAGGCCGACCTTGCGCGCAATTACATCCTCGCCGCAAGAATCGCGACCGGTCCGCATCGCTTCCGGCTGATTTATCACCGCAGGCCCGAGGCTGTTCATCCTGCCGGCACCTCGCCTTGATATGAAGCAAGCGTGCCCATAAGGGGCTCCGACCCGTCCTGACGCTGGATTTACCGATAGATGCCCTTGGGGATTCCTCTTCTTCTTGCCGCCATCGTCGGCACTTCGCCCGATCTCGGCAAAGCCGAAGGCCGGTGCCGCGCAAACGAGCCGGGGCCCGCGTTTCTGGTCGATGTGATCGGACTCAAGGATCGCATCGGTCTGCTCAAGCTCGAAGTCTATCCCAACAACGATGCCGACTTCCTCCAGGACGACAACATCCTGATCAACGCCGGCAAGACGTTCCGCCGGGTCGAACTGCCGGTGCCGCAAGCAGCCAATGTAACCCTGTGCATCCGCGTGCCCGCAGCGGGGCCATACAGCGTCTCGCTGCTTCACGACCGTGACAGCAACCGCAAGTTCGGCTGGACGGTCGACGGGATCGGCTTCGCATCGAACCCGCATCTCGGCTGGACCAAACCCAAATCGGACGTGACCCGCGCCTTCGCTGGCCCCGGCATCACGCATATCCAGATCGTGCTCAATTACCGC
>CAJCHR010000369.1 GCA_903970225.1 Actinobacteria bacterium 21-64-8
GGCGCGACCTTCTCGCCGTGCTGCGCGAGCATGCGGGTGGCCGAAGCGTCACCCAGACGCCGGTTCGATACGGTCGAGAGCACCGCAGGGAGCATTCCGCCGGCCGTTGCAGGCTTCGGCGCGACCGGGACGTCCGCGCTCGCCATCAGGATCGGTGATGGCGTTTCCACCGTCACAGGCTTGCTCAGCGCGGCCAACTGCGGCTCGCCTCCCAGATACTGCGCCGCCCTCGGCGCTTCGAGACCAAGCTGCACTGCGTTCATCGCGGTCAGCTGATCGTGATTGGAGCGTGTTTCGAATTCGGTTTCGAGCTGCACCTTTTCCTGTTGGAGCCGCCGGATGTTGCGATCCGCAAGTTGCACCTGGCTCTTCACTGCATTCACCTTGAATGTCAGTGTCATCAGCAACGCCAGGCCGACCAGCACGATGAGGGTCCAGGCGAAAGACTGGACGCGGTCTCGGGTCATGTTCATGCGGCCAGTCTCCGGCGTGACGGGGCATCGGTGCGGGTGGCAAAACGCAGCGTCGCCGAGCGTGAGCGCGGGTTGCGCGCGATCTCGGCCTCGCTCGGCCGGATGGCGCGGCTGACCGCGGCGAACGTCACCGGCTCCTCGCGCGGCATTTCAGGCAAATGACGCGACGCGGTCGCTGCCGACGCACCTGACGCCTCGCGCAGGAACTGCTTGACGATCCGATCCTCGAGACTGTGAAAACTCACCGCCGCAAGCCGCCCGCCGCTGCGCAGCAGAAGCTCGGCGGCCGCAAGTGCTTGCTCCAGCTCTTCCAACTCGGCGTTCACGTGGATGCGGATCGCCTGGAAGCTGCGCGTTGCCGGGTCCTTCGGCGCGCCCGGGCGATGACCCAGCGCCTTGCGGATAACCCCCGCCAGCGCGCCGGTCGTGGTCAGCGGCCGCGCGGCGACGATATGGCGCGCAACGCGGCGTGACTGACGCTCCTCGCCATAACGGAACAATACGTCGGCGATGTCGCTCTCGGCCGCTTCGTTGACGAAGTCGGCCGCGGTCGGCCCGTCCTGCGCCATGCGCATGTCGAGCGGTCCGTCCGAAGCGAAGGCAAACCCGCGCTCCGGCTGGTCGAGTTGCATCGATGAAACCCCGATATCCATGACGATCCCGTCGACCCGCACGATTCCCATGTCGGCGAGCGCCGCCACCATCTCAGAAAAGCGCCGCGGATGGAGAACGAGCCGAGGGGGGTTTTCCCCAGTCTCGGGCCATATCCCCGGATTTCTACGTGCCGCGTCAATGGCATCGGGGTCGCGGTCGAATGCGTGGACGGTCGCGCCAGCTTCGAGCAGCCGCCGCGTGTAACCCCCGGCACCAAACGTCGCGTCAACGATCAGCGCGCCGGGCACGACCGCAAGGGCCGCGATCGCCTCGTCGAGGAGCACCGGGATGTGCGGCGCGGTCATGGCTTCTTCGCCTTCAGCGCATCGGCCTGCATGTCGCGGCAGGCATCCTGGAAGCCCTCGAACCCGGCACCCATCTTGTTCAATTCGTCGGGCGCGAACAGGAACATGCGGTCGCCCGCGCCCTGGAAGTAGATCTGCTCGACGATGCCCGCCCGCTCACCCAGAAACGATGGCAGGACGAAGCGGCCGCTGTCATCGAACGGCACTTCGACGAAATTGTTGAGCTGCATCGAGCGGAGCTCGCGATCGAAATCACGATTCGCTTTCGCAGCCGCGGCTTCTTCACGGTCCAGCAGGTCTTCGAAACCGTCGGCCAGCGAGCGGCCGAATGCGACGAGGCAGTTCCAGCGATCGTGCTTGGCGATGCACAGCACCGGTCCGTCACTCGATTCGCGCGCGGTCTTGCGGAACGCTGCGGGCAGCACGAACCGACCTTTGTCGCGTAGAAGCGAAAAGCCCTGTCCGCTGTATCTGAACGGCTGAGAAGCCACTCGCTGCCCCGATCCCTGTTGCCCGACTCCGTGGACGAACGGTCTCGCGACTGGCCGCGCGGTATTTGCGCGGTCAGTTTCCCCGGAGGGGGCACACGTGACTCATCCATTCGATGGATGATTTATCTATCGCGGGATGGGGCGGGATGGAAGGGGATTTTACGGGAAAACCGGGGGATTACATTTCATTGAGGCTTTTCAACATCTTATCTCCAGACTGCGCGCGATGAGGACGCGCAGCGAGCTGTTTTCTGGGTCCAATTCCGAAGTCGTTCATCGGCCCATCCCCGAAAGCGTATGCACAGCCGATCGATTTCCCGGAACATCTCAAGAACAAACTCCTTTTGGACAACCCGACTCGCGAATTACGTGCAGAATTCGTGCGGATGTTTCGGAGAAACGCCATTTATCCCGTGTTTTCCCCGGGCGAGGCTGTCAGGGCGCCTTGGTACTCATCAAGGGTACCGCGCTGGCTTCCGCGGCGGGGACGACGCCGATGTCGGCAAGCGGATCGCTACCTTTGACCTTGGCCTTGTCCGCGTCGGAGACAGAGATTTCAGGCGGATTGGCCGCATCGGCAAGCCGCGCGCGGTTCATGATGATGTTGGCCAGGCCAACAATCAGCAGCATAGCGCAGATCCCGAAAATGCCCACTTGCAGCCGATGCATCGCATGCGCACGCAACGCGCGCTTCGCGGGCGGCGCAAAATGTTCCGCCGTCACGTCATCGCGCGACCGAGCCAGTGATTGGACCTTGAACTGCATAGCCGAGCGCGAATCTAGCTTATCGTGCCAACCAGGGGAAGACCGGGAGGTTTTTCGCTTCGAGCCAGGCAGGATTGTAGAGCGTCGAGAGATAGCGGAAACCGGTGTCGCACAGGATCGTCGCCACCCGGACGTCGCGCTTGCCCGACGCGACAAGCTGTTTGCCCAACGCCACCGCGCCGGCCACGTTGATGCCGGACGACAGACCCAGGCACAGTCCTTCCTCGGCCAGGAGCCTTGCCACCCATTCGAGGCCCTCGACATCCGAGACGCGGAACTGCGTGTCGATCGGCGCACCTTCGAGGTTGGCGGTGATGCGGCTCTGGCCGATGCCTTCGGCGACCGACGATCCCTCGCCCTTGAGCTCACCGTGGGCATAATAGTTGTAGAGCGCCGCGCCGTCCGGATCGGTCAGCGCGATCGTGATGCTCTCGTCGAACTCCTTGAGCCCCAGGCCAACCCCCGCGATCGTCCCGCCGGTGCCGGCAGCGCATGTGAAGCCGTCGATCCGGCCGTTCATCTGTGCCCAGATCTCGGGCGCCGTGCTCTCGATATGCGCCTTGCGGTTGACGATGTTGTCGAACTGGTTCGCCCAGACCGCACCCGGGGTCTCTTCCGCAAGCCGGCGCGAGGTGTGGACAAAATGCCCCTGGTTGGAGAACGGCGCGACGGGCACGGTCACCAGTTCGGCGCCGAGAGCGCGCAGAGTGTCCATCTTCTCACGCGCCTGATTCTCGGGGATCACGATGATCGTCTTGTAGCCGAGCGCGTTGGCGACAAGCGCGAGACCGATCCCGGTATTTCCCGCGGTGCCCTCGACGATCGTACCGCCAGGCAGGATCAGGCCCTTTTCCTCGAAGTCGCGAACGATCCACAGCGCCGCGCGGTCCTTGACCGAGGCGCCGGGGTTGGCGAATTCGCACTTCCCCCAGATCTCACAGCCTGCAGCCGCGCTCGGCCCCTTGAGAAGGACGAGCGGGGTGTTGCCGATCAAGTCGAGCGTGCTGGCGAGCGCCGAGGGTGCGGTCATCACCGCAGCAGGTAGAAGCTGAGACGCGCCGCCGCAAGGCGCGGCGGCTTTTCTCAGTCTTCCGGCGCGATCGTGACCTTGAGGCCTTCGAGCGCATCGGTGATCGGCACCTGGCACGAGAGGCGCGAGAACTCGTTGCGATAGCTGGAGCTGTCGAGCAGGTCGTTCTCGTCCTCAGTCATCTTGGGCAACGAGGCGAAATGCGACTCGTCGATGAACACATGGCACGTCGCGCAGCTGCAACAGCCGCCGCACAGCGCCAGAAGCTCATCGAAGCCGTTGTCGCGAATCACCTCCATCAGCGTGCGCCCGACGGGGGCCTCGACGCTGCTGGTCTCGCCCGATTGATCGACGACGGTGATCTGCGGCATGTTTTTCTATCCCCTATGAGTTACACTGTATCGTAACGTACCGGGCTGCTACCGGCTGCTCCCCGCTTTTGCAAGCACAGCGGCTTTAGGGCAAGCGCAAGACATGGGACTTACCGCAGACGCGATCCGTGATGGACTGAACGCAATCGCCGCACACGAACCGGGGATTGCGAGCGCAATCAAACGCGTCGGCTATCCGGAGCCGCGCATTCGCGAGCCAGGCTACGCCACATTGCTGCGCACGATCGTTGGCCAACAGGTCAGCGTCGCGTCCGCAGCGTCGGTGTGGGCCAAGCTTGAGGCGCTGCTCGGCCCTACGGTCCCGGCCGAAGCGCTCATCGCCGCCGAGTTCGACGCGCTGCGCGGCTGTGGCCTTTCCCGTCAGAAACAGGGCTACGCGCGCAGCTTGTGCGAACTCGTGCTCAGCGGTGAGCTCGATCTGGCGTCGCTGCCTGAAGACGACGAGACGGCGATCGCACAATTGGTCAGGATCAAAGGCATCGGACTGTGGTCCGCGGAGATATACCTGCTGTTCGCCGAAGGACGGCCGGATATCTGGCCGGCGGGCGACCTTGCGGTGCAGGCCGGGCTTCACAAGCTCCTCGACCTTCCAGAGCGGCCTTCCGAGAAACGCACCCGCGAGATCGCCGAACCCTGGCGCCCGCATCGCGGCGCGGCAGCGATCTTCACCTGGCATTGCTACAACAACGCGGCGCTCTGACCGCGATCAGCGCCGCGTTCGGTCTGGCGGTTCAGGACCGCGGAAGGCCGGCGCGCTGCGCTGACCCAACCTCATCGCGGCTTGAGAGACGAGGTGCACAAGCCGGCCACCATCGTCCGGCAATGTCCCAGCGCCCGCTGGTCTTGCGTAGCAATCCACCACGCCGGCGCTACGCGCGATCGCACTGATCGCGACATCCCCCACGTCCGCGAGGCGCGACGTGACCGTCGCACACATCGCCGTCGATTCGGCGATGATGAGGACGCGGACCGTCATGCCGGCGACGCAGCGCCGGCCGACGAAATCAGGTAAGTCCTGTTCGGCAATCCGGCCATGGCAGATCCCTTGCGCTGCGAGAGAGCGTGCTACCGTGATCGATAGGCCTGGCTTGCTCAACAAGGTCTTCTCGCCGCCCTGCGTAGTCATCCTTGGCGAGGCACGATTTGTTGATGTTCGGTGATGTCCGATCGCAAGGCCCGCCGATCGTCCACGGCGCACGACTTGCCGCGACGTTCCGCTCATCAATCGCGCGGCCTCCGTCCTCGCGGAAAAATCGCCTTGGACCAATTGCTTGCAGTGTTGCGTTTTGGCACGACTTGCGGCATTATGATCTTTGAATCGAGGGCAGCTTAGTCATGAACACCCAGACCAACCACAAATCGGCCAAGCTTCCGCGTCAGTGGGAACGTCCGCAGTTTGCGAAGCTCGGCGGTCTTTCGCAGGTTGCGAATACGTGTTCTCCCAGCAACTTGCCCAATGGCCCTTACTGCACACCCTCTTGAGACCAGCCTGCACGGCCTAAGAATTTAGGAAAAGATGTCGGCGCCGGTCGGGTCCTTGGGGTCCGGTCCGTGCCGATTCGCGTCGGGGCTTCCTGGTAGCAGAAGTACGATGAGCAGCCCCAGCCACGTCAGCATGTTGATCAGTGGGATTGGTCCCGTGATCCAGGCAACGAGCAGCCACCAACCCGAATGATCACGATCGTGAAGTCGCCGCACTGTGACAGCGATCGATGGTAACAAAGTGATCAGCCACCATACACCGATGAGCCACCCGGCGCCGCTGAACACGGCAGGCACCAGCACCAGCCAGCCTTGATCGCCGGCGCCTATCGCCTGGTCCAGCGAAAAACCTGAGCCGATGAACGCGAAAATCAGCAGCGCGTAGACCAGCCAGACGAGTAGCGAGAACATCCAGAATTCAAGCCTGCGCGATCGCCCGCGGAAATCGAACGTGCGTCGGAACGGGAGTATCATCCACCCCAGCATGGCAAGCTCTCCGCGAATGGCCGGCCAGACGGCGGCAGCCAGGCGTTGTAAGCTCTCGTCCACGGTGGAGGGAAGTTTCAACAAAAAAGCCGCCGCGGCTCAGAGTTGGCTGAGGCCGCGGCGGCGCCTCCAGGGGCAAGGGATTCCCTGGAGAAAAGTTGCAGGCGGTGCTGCGCGCCTGGTGGAGCTGAATTAGCCCCGATGTGGAGAGGCTTCGCGTGACGGCCATCACGCCCTCACGATTCTGAAGGCGTCCGAAATCGCAGGATGCTTGCTCATCGACCGCCCTTGAGCTAAGGGCCCGCGCGATGTTGCGGCGCAGCGAGGCTCCAATCGAGCCGTGCCGTCCCGGGCAACGCCGCCCCACCCGATCAGGCTTTTGAGAAAGACGCATGTCCGCAACCCTTCCCCTGCGCAATATCGCGATCATCGCGCACGTCGACCACGGCAAGACCACGCTCGTCGACCAGCTTTTCCGCCAGTCCGGCACGTTCCGTGACAACCAGCGCGTCGAAGAGCGCGCGATGGATTCCAACGACCTCGAAAAAGAGCGCGGGATCACCATCCTCGCCAAGTGCACCTCGGTCGAATGGCCGGGCGCCGACGGTCAGGTCACGCACATCAACATCGTCGACACGCCCGGCCACGCCGATTTCGGCGGTGAGGTCGAGCGAATCCTGTCGATGGTCGACGGCGTGATCCTGCTGGTCGACAGCTCCGAAGGCGCGATGCCGCAGACCAAGTTCGTGACCGGCAAGGCGCTGGCGCTAGGCCTGCGTCCGATCGTGGTCGTCAACAAGATCGACCGGCAGGACGGCCGGGCACAGGAAGTGCTCGACGAAGTGTTCGACTTGTTCGTCAGCCTCGATGCCGACGACCACCAGCTCGATTTCCCCGTGCTCTACGCCTCGGGCCGCAACGGCTATGCCAGCGAGGACATGGAAGCGCGCGAAGGCACGCTCGCCCCGCTGTTCGAGAAGATCGTGAGCCACGTGCCGGCGCCGGCCGCCGACGTCGACGGCCCGTTCAAATTCCTCGTCACGCTGCTCGACCGCGACAACTTCCTCGGCCGCATCCTGACCGGCAAGGTTCAGAGCGGCACGATCAAGGTCAACGCGCCGATCCACGCGCTCGATAACGACGGCAAGATCGTCGAGACCGGCCGCGCCTCGAAGCTGATGGCGTTCCGCGGGCTCGAGCGGGTCCCGGTCGAAGAGGCCCGCGCGGGCGACATCATCTCGATCGCCGGCCTGACCACGGCGACCGTCTCGAACACGATCGCCGATCCGTCGGTGACCGAGCCGCTTCACGCGCAGCCGATCGATCCGCCGACGCTCTCGATGCGGTTCGCGGTCAACGACAGCCCGATGGCCGGGCGCGAGGGGACGAAGGTCACCAGCCGCCTGATCCGCGACCGTCTGAGCCGCGAAGCCGAATCGAACGTCGCGATCAAGGTCACCGAATCGGCCGACAAGGACAGCTTCGAAGTCGCCGGCCGCGGCGAGCTCCAGCTCGGCGTGCTGATCGAGACGATGCGCCGCGAAGGCTTCGAACTCGGCATCAGCCGCCCGCGCGTGCTTTATCGCGAGGATGAGCACGGCAAGCGCACCGAGCCTTACGAGACCGTGGTCATCGACGTCGATGACGAATACGCGGGCACCGTCGTCGAGAAGATGGCGGTCCGCAAGGCCGAGATGACCGACATGCGCCCCTCGGGCGGCGGCAAGACCCGCATCACCTTCAGCGCGCCCAGCCGCGGCCTGATCGGCTACCACGGCGAGTTCCTTTCGGACACGCGCGGCACCGGCATCATGAACCGATTGTTCGAGAAGTACGGCCCCCACAAGGGCAAGATCGAAGGCCGCAAGAACGGCGTGCTGATCTCCAACGGCGTGGGCGACGCCAACGCCTATGCGCTCGGCCCGCTCGAAGAGCGCGGGATCCTGTTCGTGGGCGTCGGCGAGGCGCTGTACGAGGGCATGATCATCGGTGAGAACGCCAAGCCCGACGACCTCGAGGTCAACCCGATGAAGTCGAAGCAGCTCACCAACTTCCGCTCGACCGGCAAGGATGATGCGATTCGCCTGACCCCGCCGAAGGTCATGACGCTCGAGCAGGCGATCGCCTACATCGACGACGACGAGATGGTCGAAGTGACTCCCAAGTCGATCCGCCTGCGCAAGGCGATCCTCGACCCGAACGAGCGCAAGAAGGCCGGCCGGAAGAAGGAAGCGGCCTGACCGCTTTGTCGACCCTGCGCTTGCCATGAAAATGGGCGGCCCACCGTTAACCGCGGTGCGGCCGCCCTTTTCTTATCAAACGCGGCAGGCCATTCACTGCAGAGTCGCTACTAGGAGAGGCCCATGCGCCAAACGATCGCCGCGATCTTTCTGCTGCTCGCGCTTGCCGTTCCACAAATCGCCAATGCGGACGATTCGGCGCTCGGCAAGTGGCACGTCACTGGCAGCGTCAGCGACCACGCATTCACGCTCGACTGCACGTTCGCGCCTGCCGCTGCGGGCTTTGGCGGCACTTGCATCGAGGTCACCGCGGGCGGCGGCATGGGACACCCCGGCAAGGCCCACAAGTTGAACCACGGCTCCGTCTCGGGCAACCACGTAACTTGGTCCTACCCGGTCAGCGTGATGTTCATGTCGTTCGACATGACCTTCGAGGGGGCTGTTGGGGGCAATCACATGACTGGCACCGCGACTGCGGCAGGCCGTAAAGGCAGCTTCGCTGCCAACCGTATGTGATCGCTGCCTATCATAGCGCGTTCATGAAATCCGTCCCATTCATGAACGTTTGCTGCAGCGCTTGTGCCGATTCCATTCAGTTCTGTTCATATAAACCCTGTAAATGCTGAACGAACGGCGAGACGCAATCGGGTGTCTTGCCAGCGCAAAGCCAGGGAGTTTTGACCATGAACATGCTCAAGAAGGCCACGTTCGCCGCCGCCCTCGCCGCCAGCGCGCTCGCCGCCGCCACTCCGGCGATGGCACGGCCCTATTACGGCGGCCATCACGGCGACACAGCGGGCTGGGCGATCGGCGCCGGTATTCTGGGCCTGGCAGTCGGTGCCGCCATCGCATCGGACCATCACGATCGCTACGATGAGCGCCGCGATTACGACAATCGCTATGAAGGCGGTGGCTACGTCAACGGCGGCTACAACAATGGCTGGTCCTATCGCGAGGGCTATTACTACGATCAGGACGGCCGCCGCTACGATCGTGACGCTTACAATCGCTGGTGCCGCGATCACGACGATCGCCGTCGCGGCTACGATCGCGACGACTACTACAGCCGCCGCGGCTGGTGATGATGAGTTGCGCCCGGTGGTCAAGACCGGGCGCCGTCTCGCGGACGCAGGAGTGCGTCGATCCGGCGCAGACCTGCTTGTACGTTGTTTTCCCTATACTTAAGTTTGAGTTCAGGCCGCGTGATACACAGTGCGGCATTGGCGCATCGGTGACGGGAAGCCGCCGCGCCGCATCAGGAGATGGGTCATGCACAAGACTTTTACCAAAGCGTTGATCGCAGCCGGCCTCGCAACCTCGGCACTTGCCGTTACGGCGCCGGCAGAAGCGCGGCCTTATTATCATGGCGGCCGCGGTGGGGACGTTGTCGTGGCGGGTATCGCCGGCCTTGCGGTCGGCGCCGCGCTCGCGTCCGACCATCGGCGATATTATCCACGGGAATACTACTATCGCGATTATCCGGTAGACTACTATTACGATGATGGCCCCGTTTATCCTTATGCATATCCCGTTTATTACAGCGGCGGCTATTATCCGCGCAGCTATTACTATCGCGGTGGTGGCTGGGGCCGTGGTGGCTACGGCGGGTACTACGGCGGTCGCGGCGGCTATTACGGTGGACATGGCTATGGTGGCCGCGGTGGCTACGGCGGTCATGGCGGCTACGCCGGTCACGGTGGTGGCGGATACGGCGGTGGACATGGTGGCGGCGGTCATGGCGGCGGCCATCGCTGAGCAAAAGCCGACGGTTTGGGGTACG
>CAJCHR010000370.1 GCA_903970225.1 Actinobacteria bacterium 21-64-8
CCTGCGCGGCGATCAACAGCGGCGAACTGGATAAGCTGATGGTTCTGCTGCGGCGCTTCGAGGTCGAAGCGGCACGCGACGATGCGCGGTCGATGCAGCAGCCCATTGCGCCCGCGTCGACGCCACTGGAACTGGAAGCGCCGCTGGTGTTGGAGAAGCTCGATGTGCGGGCTAACAGCAGCGAACCACCGCGCTCACGACCGAGCGCATTCCGGCGCGCTTCGATAACCGTGACTGTGGACCTGGCGGCTATCGAGGCCGAACTCTGCGCCGCTTGAGCGATCGCCGTCGCTCCCCCGGAGTCGATGCCTCGAACCGCTCTCGGCGACGCACCGAATACCTGGTCCACGAAACGGGTTCGTGAACCAGGTCGAACTCGAGCGCCTCAGCGACGGCGGCGCTGCTGCTGAACGACGGTGACGGCGATGCTCGCGGCGGTCGCCCCGATGAGCCCGAGTCCGGCGGGGCTGCGCGCGGATTCCCAAAAGCGGCCGACCCAATCGGGAGTACGCTCCCGCGTCGCAGCGAGGGCACCGCTGGCGATGCGCCGCGGCTTCGCCATCGCCTCGCTGGCCAACCGCCGCGGCGTCAAATTCTCTTTCAGCTGACCCAAGGTCCTTGCGAGGTTCTCGCGCGCTTCGTCGGCGTGGCGCTCCGCATCGGCGGCGGAAGAGAAGGTTTCGGTCATCGCGTGCTCCTCACGAGATCGTTCGCCGATTGCACCTGCTTCAGCGTACGTGTCGGTTTCAACTTCGCCGCCGACAGATTGCGTGCGGCCACTGCGATCGTGATCGCCGCCAGCAACACCATCACCCCTCCAACGATGAAGCAGGCGACGTAGGTCGGAAGGGCGATCGCGATCGCCAACACGACACCGGCCAGCAGGAAGAGGAGCGCGATGAGCCCGACGACACCGGCGACGACGATGCTGACGACGGATGTCAGCACCAGCGTCAGCTTTTCCGCCGCTTCCAGTCGCACCAGTTGGAGTTCGGCGGAGACGAGCGTCGTGGCATGCTGGACGGCGTCGCCTATGAGGGTAGCCGTCGATCTTTGTTCGGTGTCGCTCATGCGCGGGCCCTGCGTTGGTCCGTCACCCAACCCGCTGTGATCCAGCCGGTTGCCGCGCTTCGGCGATTACGTCGCAGGTCGGCGGACGTCGAAACGCGCGATGGAGGAGCGAAGCGACCTCAGCGGACGCGCTTGTCCGAGACCTCGCGCGCGCCGATGATCACGTCTCCGCCGACGCGGGCCCAGATACGCTTCTTCACGAAGAAGAGCAGGACGGCGAACACGATCAAGAAGATCGTGACGCGCAGGCCCATGGCCTTGCGCTGCTCGAGCTTGGGCTCGGCCGCCCACATCAGGAACGCAGCGACGTCCTTGGAATATTGTGGCAGCGTCTTGGCCGTGCCGTCCGTGTAATCGACCTGCCCGTCGCTCAGCGGCTTCGGCATCGCGATCTTATGGTTGGGCATGTAGATGTTGTATTTCGGATCGTCGGACTTCGTGTAGCCCTGCAGCACGGCCGAGATGTAGGAAGGCCCCTCGGTTTCTTCGGACTGCGTGAAGAAATCCAGGATGAAGGCGGGAAAGCCTCGCTCCCAGTTTCGCGCCTTGGCTAGGGTGGACATGTCGGGCGGGGCCTTGCCGTACGCCGCCGCCGCGGCTTCGGGGTTGGGGAAAGGCGACGGGAAGTAATCGGACGGACGTCCCGGCCGCTTGTACATCTCGCCCTTGTCGTTCGGGCCGTCTTCGACCTGATAGGTCGCCGCCAGTGCCTTGATCTGTCCTTCGTTGTAACCGAGGGCCGCGAGATTGCGGAACGCCACGAACTTCATCGAATGGCAGTTGGAGCAGACTTCCTTGTAGACCTGATACCCGCGCTGCAGTTGGGCGATGTCGTAGTGCCCGAACAGGCCGCCGAAGCTCCAAGACAGAGAAGGCGGAATCGCCGCCTCGCCGCCGGTGGCTGCTTCGGTCGCCTTGGCATCGGTCGCCTGTTCGCCGGCTTGGGGCTTGATCGTCTCACCCGCTGGCGCTGGTACGTTGCCTGCAGCGGACTTGGGATCCGCTGAGGTGCTGCCGGCAGGCGGGGCGGCGGACTTCTTGTGGTCCTGCGCAGAGCCCGGCACGGCGAGCCCCAGTGCGAGCACCAACCCTAGCGCGGCGCCCGACACGCCAGGGCGAAAGGCGCAAGAAGCCATCGCGCTCAGCCTTTCGTGTTCGGAGAAGAGGCCGCGCTCGCGGCCATCGCCGTGGCGGAGCCCCCGATCGGACCGAGCACTGCGTCCGAGATCGAGGCCGGCAGCACGCGCGGCGTCTCGAAGAAGCCGAGCAGGGGCAACACCACGAGAAGGTGAAAGAAGTACCAGAAGGTCAGGATCCGGCCCGCCAGCACGTAGCCCCCTGCCGGCGGCTGCGAACCGATGTAGCCGAGACCGACAGCCGTGGCAGCGAACAGCCAGAAAGCCACCTTGTACATCGGACGATAATTCGCCGATCGGACGCGTGAGGTGTCGAGCCAAGGGAGAAAGGCGAGCAGGATGATCGACATGAACATCGCCACGACGCCGAGCAGCTTGTCGGGGATCGAGCGCAGGATCGCGTAGAACGGCAGATAATACCATTCCGGAACGATGTGCTGCGGCGTCACCAGCGGATTGGCCTCGATGTAATTGTCGGCATGGTTGAGGTAGTTGGGAACGTAGAACACGATCCAGGAATATAACACCAGAAAGCAGACCAGAGCGAAACCGTCCTTCACCGTGAAATAAGGGTGGAAGGGCAGGGTATCCTTGGCGGACTTCTTCTCGATCCCGGCAGGGTTGTTCGATCCCGGCACGTGAAGCGCCCAAATGTGCAGGACGACCACGCCGGCGATCATGAAGGGTAATAGGTAATGTAGAGAGAAGAAGCGGTTCAGCGTGGCGTTGTCGACAGAGAAGCCGCCCCAAAGCAGGTGGCTGAGCCAGTCTCCGACGATCGGGATTGCGCCGAAGAGGCTGGTGATGACGGTGGCGCCCCAGTAGCTCATCTGGCCCCAGGGGAGCACGTAGCCCATGAACCCCGTCGCCATCATCAGGAGATAGATGACGATGCCGAGCAGCCACAGCACCTCGCGCGGCGCTTTGTACGACCCGTAATAGATGCCGCGGAAGATGTGGACATACACCGCGAAGAAGAACATCGAGGCGCCGTTGGCGTGCACGTAGCGCAGCAGCCAGCCGTAGTTCACGTCTCGCATGATGCTTTCGACCGAAGCGAAAGCCAGCGACGCCTGGGGCGTGTAGTGCATCGCCAGGATCACGCCGGTCAGGATCTGCGAGCCCAACATGAAGGCGAGAATGCCGCCGAAGGTCCAGAAGTAATTCAGATTGCGCGGGTTGGGGAATGCCACGAAAGACGAGTGTACCAGGCCGACGATCGGTAGCCGCGTCTCCAGCCACTTCGCTGCGGCGCTCTTAGGGACGTATGTAGAGGTTCCGCTCATGAGTCGCCACTCGATCGTCGGTGCGTGAAGCACCTCACGACGAAGCTATACACCTCGGTGCTAGGGCGGCAATGCGACCGGCCGCCACTTCGGACTGTCGAAGGTTATAGAGCGCAACG
>CAJCHR010000371.1 GCA_903970225.1 Actinobacteria bacterium 21-64-8
TGCTGCTCCACGGCTATGGCGAGACCGGCGACATGTGGGAACCGCTCGCGGCGAACCTCGCACGTGATCACACGGTAATCGTACCCGATCTGCGCGGGCTCGGCCTCTCGGCCCGGCCGGCGGGCGGGTATGACAAGAAGACTCAAGGCGCGGACATCGCGGGCGTGCTTGATGCGCTGCACGTGGGCCAGGTCGATCTGGTCACGCACGATATCGGCAACATGGTGGGCTTCGCCTTCGCGGCCGAGAACCGCGCCCGCATCAAGCGCTTCGTGCTGATGGACGCGCCGCTTCCGGGCGTGGGACCCTGGGACGAGATCCTGAAGAACCCGCTGCTCTGGCACTTCCGTTTCGGTGGCCCCGACATGGAACGCCTCGTCGCGGGGCGTGAGCGCATTTACCTCGATCGCTTCTGGAATGAGTTCTCGGCCACCCCGGCGAAGTTCAGCGAGGAATCGCGGGTACATTATGCGGCGCTTTATGCGCTGCCGGGCGCGATGCACGCGGGCTTCAGCCAGTTCGCCGCATTCGATCAGGACGTCATAGATGACCGCGCGTTCCTCGCCGAGAGCAAGCTGACGATGCCGGTGCTGGCGATCGGCGGCGAGAAGTCGTTCGGGACGACGATGGCCTCGGTCATGCGCTTCGCCGCCACCAATGTAAGCGGCGCGGTGGTGGCGGACTCGGGCCACTGGCTGATGGAGGAGCAGCCCGCGGCAACGGTCAAGCTGGTGCGTGATTTCCTCGACGCGAAGTAAGCCAGCCGGCCATCAGGGCGCCGCTTTGATATAGACGCTGAGCCGCACGATCTTTCCCGCATCGTCGATGGTGTAGTGATTGGTCGTGTGGCGCACCGATCCGTCGGGCAAACGCGCCTCGATCTCGACCGCCGCGGCGCGCTCGCCGACGATCCGCAAGCCCGGCGTCGGCACCGGAGCGCCCGCCGTGAACACATGCGCATGCATCGCGCCGATTGCCTCGACGCCGTGGAATTCCCGGCCATCGGGCAGGATGAACGTCGCGTCCTCAGCATAAAGTGCCTTCGCCGCCGCGCCGTCACGGGCGCGCATGGCGGCGAAGTAGCGCTCGATCACCGTCTCGATATCCATCTGCAGTCTCCCTGGTCGACCTGGCCCAACGCATGGGCGATCGTTGTTTCGTGCTCCTTTCGTCCATGGCACGAGCGCGTCAATGCGTTGGCAAGCGCAAGTGGGAGAAAGTGCCTTGAAAGTAGGGTTCATCGGTCTGGGCAGCATGGGCGCGCCGATCGCGCGGCGGCTGGCGCGCAGCGGCTTCACGGTGATCGGGTCCGACAACTCGCCGCAAATGCTCGCCACTTTCGACGAGCCGGGCACCACGACCACCACGGACCCGCTTGAAACCGCGCGCCAGTCGGAACTGCTCGGCCTGTGCGTGCGCACCGATGAGCAACTCGAGTCCGTCGTCGACGGCGGGAAGCTGTTCGAGGCATTGGGCGAGGGCGGAGTGGTTATCCTGCACTCGACCGTGTCACCCGAACTCGCGCGCAAGCTGGCGGCGCAGGCGAAGGAATATGGCGTGGGTTTCGTTGATGTCGGCGTTTCGGGCGGCGGGCCGGCCGCGATCGAGGGCCAGCTTTCGCTGTTCGTCGGCGCAGAAGACGCCGATCTCGAGAAGGCGCGGCCCTGGCTCGAGGCGATCGGCAAGAAGCTCACACATCTCGGCCCGGTCGGGCGCGGGCAGGAAGGAAAGCTGCTCAACAACCTGATTTCGATCGCGAATTACGGAATGTCGGCGGCAATCGTCGATGTTGCGGTGGGCATGGGCTTCGATCGCGATACGATCATCGAGGCGCTGCAGGCGGGCTCGGCGCAAAGCTTCGCGCTGCGCGTCGCGCCCGGCATGGTGCGCCCGCGCGAGGGGCTGGGCGCGACCGGATCGATAATGGGGCTGCACGATCTGCTCAAGAAGGACGTTGACCATTGCCGCGATCTGCCGGTGGCCGATCAGGTGTCGCTCGATGCGCTGCTCGCCTCGTGCGATGCGATGCTGGCGAGGCTGCGTCGAGTTGCGGCGGAGACGGCCTGACGCACGTCTTCCGGGTCGAGCCCGGGATGACGTCAGTGCGCGCGCGTTGCGGCCTCGGCGGCGTCCTTGATCCAACCGCCGGAATCGGCCGCCTGCTCGTAGATGTCGAGGTGCACGATCTTGCCCGCGGCACTGAAGCGGTAGACCGCGATCACGTTCTTGCGGATGAATTCGCCGCCACGAAAGTGGCGTTCCTCGATTTCCTGGAACACGCTGTCGCCGATCTCGGAGATGCGAAATTCGGTGAATTCGAACTGCGTGCCGCCGCTCGCCCAGGCAGTGAGGAAGTGGGTGTACTCACGCCAGCTCAGTGATTCGAGATAGGCGCCGATGCGGCGGAACTCATCGACCTCGACCCATTCGGCAACCGGTGCGTAATCATCGGGTGAGGTGACCCCGGCCGCAAGCACCGCGCCCTGGGCGGCGGTGAAGCGGCGCACGATCCGGGTGAGGGGACCCTCCTCGTGCGCGACGGCGTTTGCGGTGGTGGCGGCGGTCATTCTTCACTCATATATGCGGGGTGGTCCAAGATGATCAACGCGGTTCTGTGATAAATCGCAAGCGGACTTATACATCCGAGAGGCCATACCGTTCTTAGAGTGCTGGCGCGTACCGGGCCCGCGCGACCGTTGGTCAGTTTCGCGTGGTCCTGCTGTGCCCCATGGCTGACGGCGGCCGTTTTTTACTGGCCGCCGTCAGAACTTCATCGCGAACGGATCGCGCTTGTCCCCCGAGAAGTCGATCATCACGTTCTTGACCTGGGTCCATTCGAGGATCCCGGCCTCGCCGCGCACGCGGCCGAAGCCTGAATCCTTCATGCCGCCGAACGGTGCCTGCGGCGCGGCGACGCGGTAGGTATTGACCCAGACCACGCCCGACTTGATCGCCCGGATCATCCGCATGCAGCGGTTGATGTCTTGCGACCAGATCCCGCTGGCGAGGCCATAAGGCGTGTCGTTGCCGATCGCGACCGCCTCTTCCTCGTCGTCGAACGGGATGATCGAAAGCACGGGTCCGAAGATCTCTTCGGCGGCGACTTTCATGTCGTTTTTCACGTCGGCGAAGATCGTCGGCTGGATGAAGTACCCTTTTTCGAGTCCCGGCCCTTCTGCGCGTCCGCCGCCCGCAACCAGCTTGGCGCCGTCGGTCTTCGCGGCCTCGATGAACGAGAGGATGCGGGCGAATTGCGGCTCATTGGCGGCGGTTCCCATCTCGGTCTTGGGATCGCGCGGATCGCCCAGCACGATCTGTCCCGCGCGCACTGCCAGCCCCTCGACCATGCGATCGTAGACCCCGCGCTGCACCAGCAGGCGAGAGCCGGCGATGCAGGTCTGCCCGGTCGCGCCGAAGATCCCCGCGAGCGCGCCGACCAGCGCACGATCGAAGTCGCAATCGTCGAACACGATGTTCGGCGATTTTCCGCCGAGTTCGAGCGCCACCGGCTTGAGGTTCGCCGAGGCGGCGCCCGCGATCGCACGGCCCACGCCTGGACTGCCGGTGAAGCTGATCTTGTCGACCAGCGTGCTCGATGTCAGCGCTCGTCCGGTTTCGGCTGCGCCCGTTACGACGTTGACGACGCCCGCGGGGAAGCCGGCCTGTTCGCACAGCCTGATCATCTCGATCGTGGTGACAGAGGCATGCTCGCTGGGCTTGACCACCACACAGTTGCCCGCGGCCAATGCGGCGGGCAACGTGTTGGTGAGGATCGCGACGGGCGAATTCCAAGCAGTGATCGTCGCGACGACTCCGTACGGTTCGCGGATCGTGAAATCGAGCGTGTCGGCCTGGTCGAGCGGGATAACCGCGCCGTGAGTCTTGTCAGCCCAGGCGGCGTAATAGCGAAAGATGCGCGCGGCATAGCCCATCTGGCTGCCGGTCTCGCGGATCACCTTGCCGTTGTCGGTGGTCTCGAGCATCGCCATGCGATCGGCGTCGGCGTCGAGCAGGTCGGCGACTCTGTACAGCAGCTTCGCGCGCGCGCCGGGCGTGGTCTTGCTCCACCCGGTGTCGAACGCGCGGCGTGCAGCGCGCAGGGCGTCATCGACATCGCCTGCGGTGGCGATCGGGACCGTGCCGTGCACTTCCTGATTGTAGGGATTGATCGCGGGCATCGTCGCCCCGTCGCTGGCGTCACGCCACTTGCCGTCGATGAAAAGCTGGTACGCAACCGTCATATCGAACCTCTCCCGCATTCCGCGCGCGTTGATGAAGCACGGTGCTGAACTGTCAACAGTTTACAAGATCAGCGCTCGCGTTTGTCCGGTCTCTACGG
>CAJCHR010000372.1 GCA_903970225.1 Actinobacteria bacterium 21-64-8
CTGGTCGAGCGTTTCCTTGAACGTGGTCGAACTGATCACGACGTTCGAGAAGTTGCGGGCCTGCACATAGGCCAGCGCATCGAACTGCCAGCGCCCGCGCCCGACCAGCCGCACGCTCGCATCCTCGCCGCTCGATCCCGAATCGGCGCCCCTGAAACGCAAGGTCCGCTGATCGCCGAACGCCATGCCGCGCGCCTGAAGCTCGACATCGGGCGCAACCGAAACCACCGCGCGGGCCGAGGCGGACCAGCTTTCGTAAGCCGCGCGAACGGTGGCAGGCACACGCTGGCTCTCAGGCGTGGTGTAGAAGCCCTCTCCGCGATCGTCCCGCGCGGAGATCACCGCGAAGCCATCGCCCAGCTTCGGCGCCAGCGTGCCCGAAACCTCGGTCTCGCCGCGCTGGTCGACCAGCGCCTCGCCCGAGAACAGGCCGAGGTGATCGGCGTCCGCGCTGGTCATCTCGATCGTGCCCGCGACCGCGCCTGCGCCGAATGCCCCTGCCCCGCCGCCACGGATCACGCGGATCTGACCCAGCCGCTCGGGCGCGATCGCGGAAAGCGGGATGTAACCGAACATCGGATCGGCCTGCGGCACACCGTCGAGCAGGACCAAAGTGCGGCTTGTGGCGTTGCCGCCGAGTGCACGCAGCGTCACGCCTTGCGCCGAGGCGTTGGACGAGCGGCTGTCGGAGCGGCGGAACTGCTGGAACCCCGCGACATTGCCGAGCACATCCTCGATCCGGCCCGAGGCGGAACTGTTGATCCGGTCGCGGTCGATCGTCGTGACATCGTAGGCGGGCGCGGCAGGCGTATCGTCGAGCCCGCGTCCGGTAACGATGATTGGCTGCTCGGGCGCGTCTTCCGCGAGAGCAGGCATGGCAAGCACGATGGAGCACGCCAGCCCTGGCATGAGGAGGGAGCGGTACATCATGTGCCGCTTCAGACAAATCACCAGCCTGCGCAATGCGTACCTTAGGTCGGATCATGTTTGACGCGCGCGGGCGTGGATTTTATGATACACTTGTTATCATAACAGAAGGTCCACCGGGATGAGCGAAGCCGACCCCGTCTGCCCTGCCCGCTTCGGCGGCGATCCGGCACGCGACGACCGCAAGTCCGCCGCCATCGCCGCGGCCAACGTCCATGCCGAGCCCGGCGCCGACGTCATCAACAGTTTCGGCTTCGCGCGCGACGTGCTGCGCAGCGCCGCGTTCGTCCAGGCCGGCGCTGGCGCGGAACACGTCAAGATGGACAATCCCGAGCACGTCTCGGTGTTCTTCCTCGACGGCGAGCTTCACAAGAAGCGCCGCAGCCAATTGGCGCGATACTTTACCCCCAAGGCGATCAAGGAACGCCACACGAAGGTGATGGATCGCACGACCGCCGAGCTGATCGCCGACTTGCGCCGCACCGGCGAAGCGAAGCTCGACGTGATGAGTTTGCGCCTTGCCAGCGATGTCGCCGCCGAGATCGTCGGCCTGACCGCGACCAATCAGCAGGCCATGGCCGAGCGGCTGCGCAAGGTGTTCATGAGCATGAGCGCGCCCACCAAGGGCATCGGCAAATGGCTCGGCGCGGTAAACACGTTCTACCGGGTGATGACGTTCTACTGGCGCGATGTGGTCCCCGCGGTGCGCGCGCGTCGCAAGGCGCCGCAGGACGACGTGATCTCGTACTGCGTGCAGGAGAAGTACCCGAACAAGGGCATCCTGATCGAGTGCATGACCTATGCGACCGCAGGCATGCTCACCACGCGCGAGTTCATCGTGATGGTCGCGTGGCACTTGTTCGAGAACGACGATTTGCGCGAGATTTTTCTGACCGGCGGCGAGGACGTCCAGTTCGGCATTCTCGACGAGATCCTGCGGCTGGAGCCCGTCGCGGCGATGCTTCATCGCAGGGCCGCCGAGGACTTCACCGGGCCCGCGGGCCAGCAGGTCAAGGCCGGCGAGCTTTACGCGATCAACATGCGTGCGGTGAACGTCGATCCGGCGGTGGCGGGCGCCTGTCCGTTCACGCTCGATCCCGATCGCGGCAAGCGCCAGAAGATCGCAGGTTCGTGGATGAGCTTCGGTGACGGCCCGCATCGCTGCCCGGGCAGCCAAGTGGCGCTCCACGAAACGCGCGTGTTCATCGATGCGCTGCTGCGCGTGCCGGGCATCCGGCTGGCCAAGACTCCGACGATCGGCTGGTGCGCGCCGATCATGGGCTATGAAGTGCACGGAGCGGTAGTGATGTGCGATAAGGGCTGAGGGCGAAGCCTGCCAGCAACGCGTTGCGCACAATTGAGCGATCGCTTAACCTGCCTGAAACGAGCGGAGAGGCGGGATGGCGGACGACGACCTGGCGATCGAACACGGCATTCCGCTCGCGGAGGAGCCCGGTCTTGGCGCGCTGACACTGGGCGGGTTCCTGCGCGAAGTGACCCAGCGCCACGGGCCGAGCGAGGCGCTGGTATTCCACCATCCGGACGGCCGCCGCGAAAGCTGGAGCTATGACGAGGTCTGGGCCCGCGCCGAGGCGGTCGCGCGCGCGCTGATCGCCTGCGGCACGGGCAAGGACAGCCGCGTCGGCGTGCTGATGACCAACCGGCTCGAATGGGTGGCGAGCGCGTTCGGCATCGCGCTCGCGGGCGGCACCGTGGTCGGGCTTTCGACCTTCTCGACCCCGGGCGAGCTCGATCACCTGCTCAAGGCGTCGGGCGTGTCGGTGCTCTTGTTCGAGCGCCGGGTGCTGACGAAGGATTTCGCGGCAACCCTGCGCGATCTGGAGCCGGCCATCGCCAGCGCCGCACCCGGCGAACTCCGCTCGGCCGCATACCCATTCCTGCGGACACTGGCCGCAATCGGCGAATTGGGCGGCGACGCGCCAGGCGCGATCGAAAGCTGGGAGGCCTTTCTCGCGCGCGGGGACACCGTTTCGCCCGAGCGGGTCGAGGCGCGCGCCGCATCGGTCAAGCCCGCCGATCCGGCGCTGCTGTTCTTCTCGTCAGGATCGACCGGCAAGCCCAAGGGCATCCTCAACGCGCACCGCGGCGTCAACATTCAGAGCTGGCGCTGGGCGAAGACCTATGACTTCGCCGGGCCGACCGGCAACGGGCCGCCGCGCACATGGTCCGCCAACGGCCTGTTCTGGTCGGGCAATTTCAGCGTCGCGCTGGGCGGAACGTTCGCGAGCGGCGGCGCCCTGATTCTCGCTCCGACCTTCGCGGCGGGCGAGGCGCTGCGGCTGATGGAGGACGAGCGCGTCAGCTTCCCCTACTGCTGGCCGCACCAGTGGGCCGCGCTGATGGCCGATCCGCACTGGGCAGCAGCCGACCTGTCGAGCTTCTATTACTTCGACAAGGAGCTGAACCTGCCGCAGCAGCAGCGCTCGATCACCAACGTCTGGGCCGAACCGCGCGCGAGCTATGGCTCGACCGAGACGTTCACGGTGTCGACGATCTATCCGGTCAACACGCCGCGCGAGGTGTGGGAAGGCACCAGCGGCGAAGTGCTGCCCGGCAACACCCTGCGGATCGTCGATCCCGAAACGGGCCGCACGCTGAAACGCGGCGAGACCGGGGAGATCGCGGTGAAGGGCCCTACGCTGATGCTGGGCTACATCGGCATTCCGTCAGACGAGTCGCTCGATCCGCAAGGCTTCTACCGCGCAGGCGACGGCGGGTTCCTCGACGCCAAGGGCCGGCTGGTGTTCCAGGGCCGCATCAACGACATCGTCAAGACCGGCGGCGCCAACGTCTCGCCGGTCGAGATCGACTGGGCGCTGGCCTCGTGCCCGGGGATCAAGGTGTGCAAGACCACCGGTGTGCCGCATCCGACGCTGGGCGAGATTGTGGTGACACTGGTCGCGCCAGAGCCCGGCCATCCGCTGTCCGAGGCGGACGTGATCGGGTTCCTCAAGCCCAAGCTCGCGAGCTACAAAGTGCCGCGCAAGGTGCTGTTCGTGGAGGCGGGCGATCTGGCGCTGACCGATACGGCGAAGATCAAGCCCGCCGAGGCGCGCAAGCTGGCGCAGCGGATCATGGAAGAGATGGTCGGGGGCTGAGGTCAGGGCAAGGTGGGCGCGGCCTTCGACAGGCTCAGGCTGAGCGGATATTGTAAATACTCCCCCAAACCCGCTCCGGCTGAGCCTGTCGAAGCCCACGCGCTACACTCGCCCCGCACCTACCCCGCATCCAGCTCCGCAAAAGCCTCCAGCATCGCCGCCTTCGCCACATTGGACGTCGGAAACCCGCAATAGGGGATCGTGGTGTAGAAGATCTCCTCGATCTCCAAGCGCGTCAGGCCGTTGGCGAGGCCCATCTTGGTGTGGAAGCGGATTTCGTCCTTGTGGCCGCCCGCGATCATCATGCCGAGCACCGCACAGCTGCGCATCTTGCGCTCCAGACCTTCCCGGGCCCAGACCGATCCGAACGCCCAGTCGAGCGTCCAGCGCGATTGCTCGGAGACGAACGGCGCGTCGCCCGCGGCGGTACGCGCGCAGCCATCGGCCAGCGCGTCGCCATAGACGTCGCGGAAGATCGCCAGGCCCTTGGCGCGTCTCTCGTCCATCGCATCATCTCCCGTCACATGCCGATTCACGCGTAGGCGACGTGCACCTTCGTCTCCTCATTGGGTCCGCGCAATCGGTCGAACGTCGCGGGAAGCTCCAAAAGCGGGATCTGGCTGGTGATGATCGTCCCCGGATCGACATGGCCGCCGTCCATGTGGTCGGCGATGTAGAGGAACTCGCGCATCGTATAGCCGACCAGGAACTGGATCGTGACGCATTTGTACGAGGCCAGCGCCGGAATCACCGGGTCCGGCGCGGTGCAGAAGCCCATGCTGGCGACTTTGCCATAGAGCGCGGCGTGCGCCACCGACTTTGCCAGCATGCCCTCGGTGCCGACGCATTCGTAGACCACGTCTGGCGTGCCGCCGAGCGCCTCGATAACTTCGCCGACCTCGTTGTCGCCATAGGAAACGAACGCATCGGCGCCCATCGCGAGGCACAAGTCGCGTCGGCGATCGGACCGTGACATCGCCACGATCTTTCCCGCACCCAGTCGCCGCGCCCAGTAGATCGCGTAAAGCGCGACCGTGCCCCCGCCGAGCACCAGCACCCGGTCCCCGGGCTGCATCTTCGACATGCGCACGCCGTAAAGGCTGACCGCCAGCGGCTCGACCAGCGCGCCATCTGCCATCGACAGCGTGGCCGGCAGCAGGACCGCGTTCTTCGCGGGCACGCGCGCGTATTCGCTGAAGCCCATCATCACGCTGGCGGCGCTGCCGCACAGGATCGGGTTGCCGCCGGCACAGCCGATGCAGTGCCCGCATGTGCCCGAGGGCACGACCGAGATGCTGTCGCCGACGCGGAATCCTTCGACCCCGCTGCCGATTCCGACAATCTCGCCCGCGTATTCATGCCCGAACTCGCCCGCGGAATAGTCCCACAGGCCGCCCTTGGTCATCGACAGGTCGGTGCCGCAGATGCCGCAGCGGTGGACCTTGATCAGGACATCGCCGGGGCCGGGTGCGGGCTCGGGGAGGGTCTCGATGGTGATCGGCTGGCCACCGCCGGGATAGATCGCTGCCTTCATCTGGCGGTCTCCACAAGATCGTAGCGGGTGATGTAGTCGCCGAACGGCTCGCGCGCCTCGTCCGCGGTCATGCCGAAGTCGCGGATATCGTAGCGATGCTCGCCGAACTGCATTTCGGGCTTGTCCGCGATCCGCTGCGCCATCGCGGCGCGGGTGTCTTGGGGAATCTCCATGCCGATGAATGCGTAGATCGCATCCAGCGTGCCCATCGGATTACGGTGGAAATCGCCGTGAACCACGTCGAGCACCTGACCGGGATAGGCCCCGCGCGCCGCTTCGCATTTCGCGGTCGCATTCGCCCATTTGGCGACTTCGCGGCGCAGCATGATCGCGCCGCGCTGATCGGCGCGGCCTTCCTCGACGACCGGATGCATCCGCATCAGCAGCGAGACCAGGCTGGGCACGGCCTTGGCCGGATCGCGGTGAGTCTGGATCACCCTGGCGTCGGGGAAGATCGCGAACAGCAGGTCGAGGTTCTCGATGTGCCCGGGGTTCTTGAGCAGCCAGCGAGTATGGGGCTCGTTGCTGCCGATCAGTTGCGTGCAGCGGCGGAAGTATTCGTAGGCGGGCGCCTCGCTGGTCGCCTGCCACCACGAGTCATAGGTCGCCGCCGACCAGCCGCAGGTCCACAGGTTCGAGACGAACGCATGGCGCATGATCATGCAGTCCTCGTGCACTTCCTCGGCGGCACGGTAATGCGCAGCCTTGCCGCCCGCGGTCGCGTACTGGGTCTCCAGATTGGCGGCGGTGCGGCGGAACTCGGGATAATCGCCCCAGTTCTCGACCGGCGGGCGAGGCATCGGCGATTCGAGCAGCCACGTCTGCAGCCCCTGAAAGCGCGGATCGAGCGCCATCAGGCGGTGCAGCGCGGTCGTGCCGGTGCGCGGCACGCCGGTGATCACCACCGGCGCGACGATCGGGTTGGCATCGAAGCCCGGATTGTCCTTCATCGACCGGATCGCGTGAGCCCGGCCCTTGAGCACGTCGACCAGCAGCCCCCAGCCGTATCGCCGACCGGTCTCCGAAAAGCGCGGGTCGTAATCCATCGACTGGAGAAGGACGGTGAGGCCGGTGATGTAATCGGGCGTGCCGAAGTCGTCGGTGCCGGTGGCGGCGATGACAGTCTCGTGAAGAAGGTCGATCGAATCGCGAAATTGCGAAGGGGGATCGTAGGAGAGTTCCATCCTAGTTCCTCCCCCAACGGGGGAGGAACTTCATCTCATGCATCCGGTATCCCTCCCAGCGCCGGGCCGCCATCGACCGCGATCGTCTGTCCCGTGACGTAACTCGCCGCATCGCTGGCGAGGAACACGATCATGTTCGCCATCTCGTCCGGCGTGCCTGTCCGGCGCAGCGGGATCGCCGCGCCCATCTCGTCGGGCTGGAGCCCCGCGACCTTCCAGGCCGCCAGCACGCGCGGGCTTGCGATCGCGCCCGCGGCGACGCAGTTCGCGCGCACGCCGTACTTGCCCCACTCCGCCGCGGTGACCCGGGTGAACATCTGCAGCGCGGACTTGGCGGCCGAGTAATGCGCGCCGCCCTTCACGCCGTTTATCCCTGCGCCCGAAGAGATGCTGACGATCGCGCCCGAACGCTGTGCGACCATGTGCCGGCCCGCCTCGCGCGTGGCGACGTAAGCGGACTTCACGTTGAGGTCGAAGATCGAATCCCATCCCTTGGTCGGGATCGATTCGAGCGGGCCCATCCGCGTACCGCCGGCGTTGTTGATCAGCACGTCGATCCGGCCGAGTTCCGCGACCGTTCGCGCGACCAGCGCGATGACCGCGTCCTCGTCCTTGACGTCGGTCGGCACCGCGATGCAGCGGCGGCCGCTCTCGGCCGCGATCCGTGCCGCGGCATCGTCCAGTTCGGCTGCCGTGCGGCTGGCGATCGCCACGTCGGCACCCAGCTTTGCCAGCTGGAGCGCGGTCGCATAACCGATACCCGTCGCGCCGCCGGTAATGATTGCCACCTTGCCTTCGAAGGATAGGTGATCGGTGATCATCGCGTCATCGCCTCCCCATCACCACCGCCGGCGCCGCTGGCAGGCCCGCACGCGTGCCTGCAGTTCCTCGGCGCGTTCCTCGCGGCTCACCACCGGCGTGTCGGCCGGAAGGTGGTCCCGCAGCTCGCTCAGCTTCACGCGCTTGAGCGTCGGTGTGGGCTCGGTGTCGCACTCGTACCAGCGGCCATAGATCCCACCCTCGGTGTAGCCGGCGGGGTCGAGCCAGTTGGGCACGCCGGGGTCCTCGAGCGAGATCACCGCACGAAATTTCCCGTCGCTCGAAACCTTGGCGAAGTGCCCGTTGGTGCTCGAAAGCCGGTACACGTATTCGAGCGCGTTGAAGTACGGATCGTTGAGCTGGACGTTCCAGTACGGGCGCGTTTCGGGCAGGTCGGTCTCGATGATCAACGCTTCGTCGGCGTCGAACTGGAAACACGCGGGCCAGTAGGTCTGCTTGACCAGAGCGCCGGCATAGCGGACCGGCTCGAACACGTTCCAGCCGACGCTGTCCTTCACCGCGTTCTGCATCTGGTAATAGAGCCTGGTCTTGCGCGCGGGGAACTTGGCCATCTCACCGATGCGGCGCAGGATCTCCTCGGGCGCGAGCTGCGGCTTGGGCGGCACCGGGCTCAGGCATTCGATCGAGAGCTGCGGATCGATCTCGCCGATCCAGTCGTAGCTGCGATAGCGCAGATACATGTACCCGGCCTCGGGATGGATCTGCATCCAATGCCCGGTGTGGCCTTCGGGGCGCTCGGCGCTGATGATCAGCTCGAAATCCTCGCCCAGGCCGATACCGATGTCGTTGGTGTCGAGTTCGGCATGCGCGTTGGGCCTGGGCGGCTCGTCGTAGGAGCCCGACTGCGCCTTCTGCGTGGTGATCGAGAGGATCTTGCAGGTGCCGCGATTGCCCGCGAGCCGGTACACCAGATCGCCGCGGATCGGCGTCATTACGTAGATGTCGTCGGGATTGGGCTGCAACGTGTAGACGGGGTTCCACAGCGGCCCCCAGTCGGGATGCTCGGGCGTCGCGTGGAAATAGGCGAAGTACGAGTAGGACAGGCTGGTCATCGTCTGGCGGTAGACATCGGCGATGTACGCCGGATCGTTCGGCTGCCAGGTGTTCTGCAGGTTCGCCACCGCGCCTTCGAGGTCGGCAAGGTAAGGCAGGATCGCCGGCTCGATCGGGGTACTCATCGGTGGCGGCATCCTCTCCCTGCGACCGACTTCGCCGATTCGCTGGCTAGATAGTAGGCGCTATCATTTCCTTGGCAAGCGGAACGAAGGCACGGCAGCGAGTTGCGGCGGGCAGATACAGCGGATGGCGCGGTGCGCCCGATGCAGTCAGACCGAGCGAATGAAACGGTGCCCCGGAAGCCGTGCAAATCGCAAGCGCCTGGGTGTCTCGATCGCGGTGGGTACAGTGCGCGCCCCACGCCAGGATCGTGCGCTGTGCGAGACCCAGCGCGAGCCGAATCGCCGCGTCATTGACCGGCCCGACGGGGTCTTCCGCATGCCTGAGATCGGCGGGCAGCGTCGCACGGAAGGCGAACAGGTTCCACACGATGAGGCCCGAGAGCCGCGCCTTGCGCGCAAGCGC
>CAJCHR010000373.1 GCA_903970225.1 Actinobacteria bacterium 21-64-8
CGCGTGCCCTCGGGAAAAATCACCAGCAGCCGACCGTTCTCTGCCTGCGCACGCGCGGCGCCGAGCATCGCGCGCAGCGCCTTGGCGCCCTGCTCGCGCTCGACCGGAACGATCCCGTATCGCTTGCCGAGCCAGCCCCACAGCGGAATGCGCAGCAGCGAGGCCTTGGCGAAGATCGCGGGCGTCCCGAACAGCATCGGCAGATCCAGCGCCTCGAAGAAACTCTCATGCTTGATCGCGATCAGCGCGCCTTGCGCGGGCGCCGCGCCGCTGACCTCGACACGGATGCCCGCCAGCCAGCGCAGGCACCAGCGGTGATAGCGCGACCAGCCATGCGTCAGGCGCAGGAACGCATCGCGCCCCAGCAGCAGCGAGATGAACGCCGCCGCGATGAAGGGCAGCGTGCCCAGATAGAATGCGGCGTAGAAGGCGAGGCTGCGCGGCACGTCACCCCACCGCGATCGAGTCACTTCTCCCACAACGACGAAACCCAGCGAAGCAGCAGCTTGTTGTATTCGAGGAACAGGATCCGGAGCGACGGCTGCGAGGGCACCGCATCTTCCGTCACCGTCACATGCACTGGCAGCACGCGTCCGAGCTCGAACCGCGCACGGCGCATATGCCAGTCATTGGTGATGAACCGCAGCGACCGCACATGATGCTCATTGATCCACCGCGCCGCTTCGCGCGCGTTCGATCGCGTGTCGAACGCATCATAGCCCAGCGTCACGCAGCATCGCATCAGCTGCGGCGGAACCGAATACTCGCGTCGAAATTCGGCCGGCTTGACCTGGCGATCGACTCCCGAGACGAGCAGCAGCTTCGCGCGTGCCGCGGCAAGCACCGCGATACCGCGCTCGACCCGCCCTCGCCCACCGGTCACCACGATCGCGCCGTCGGTGACGCCCGAAGCCTGCGGCCGGGGCAGCGCGATCGCGAACCACAGGAATCCGAGCAGCCAAAGCAGAATCAGGAATGAGATCAGGCGGCCCAGCATCGCAAGCGAGGCGATACAAGGTTTCGGCGCGGCTGTGCAGGGGGCCGGGTCGCTCTTCCCCGGTCGCAGCCCGCCAAAGCACGTGTTGGTGTGGAAAAAAGCTCGTTTCGGCGCCCCCTTACGGCGGGGGCCCTTGTTAGAGACGCCCAGTGCGTGTTTATCAGACGCTCATGATCATTGTCTGTCCGGCGTGCGAAACCCGCTACGATTTACCCGAGAATGCCGTCGGGCCGGAAGGACGCACCCTCCGCTGCGCCCAATGTCGCCACAGCTGGTTCCAGCCGGCGCCCGATGATGGCGAGGCCGGGATCGTGCTCGCGCCCGAAGAGCCGGCACCGGCAGGCGAGATCGAGGATATAGCTGCGGACGAGGACCCCGGTCTCGCACCGCCACCGGTCATCGCTCCTGATCAGCCCGATGTTGCGGTCCGTCCGGCGCAGGAGAGGCCGTCGTTCGAGGAGCCCGCGACATTGCGCCGAGGACAGCTCTGGCTGCTCGTGGTGCTGGCATTCGTTCTGATGGCTGCTGCGATCGCCGGTGCGCTTGCCTTTTATGGCGCGCCCGAGTGGTTGCCGTTCCGGCACACCGCGATCGGGATATCGCGTCAGGGCCTCGCGCTCGATTTCCCGGCGAACACGATCGAGCGCAAGACGCTGGCCGACGGCACCGAGTTCTTCGGCGCGAAAGGCACGGTGACAAACACCGACACCACGCGCCGCCAGATCCCCCCGATCGAGATCGTTCTGCGCGGTGCGAACAAGCGCATCGTCTATCGCTGGGAAGTGGTCCCACCCAAGAGCCAGCTCGGCCCCGGCGAGAGCATGACGATCACCGAGGCGGTGACCGATATCCCCCGGGACGCGATCTTCCCGGAGATCGGCTGGAAGGCGGGCTGAACCGGCGGGATGCACGCACGCATCCCACTTGGACGAGCGCGCTTGCAGGACCGGAACCGCTTTGCTAAGGGCCCGCTCCTACCCCGGCGGCCGCCTCCATGGCCCCGGCGATTTAGCGGTCGTGGCGGAATTGGTAGACGCGCAACGTTGAGGTCGTTGTGGGCGAAAGCCCGTGGAAGTTCGAGTCTTCTCGACCGCACCAGACAGTCCTGAGTAACCACCCCTAAAGGGGCCCTCTCGAATGTTCGCGCCTGGAATGGCGCAGTTCCGCGGGATCTGGTGGTACTTGGGCACGCCATCTGCAGTCAGAGACGCGGCAGCTTGGGCCAGCAAAGAGGGCCTGATCAGGCCCGGTCTCTAGCCCCAAAATCGTGACTGCATGTGAGAAGTGCTGGTTTGCTCAGCTGATGCCGAGCAGCGCCCGCTGGTCCGGCCAGGCGAGCGGCAGATCGATGTCCTGCAGAGCACGGGCAGTCAGCGTGGGCGGCTGCCGCCCCTCGATGATCGCGGTGACGATGTCCGGGGCGAGACAAGCCAGCGCTGCCAGCTTGCCAAGCCGTGTGCGGCAGCGGTTGTTGCTAGCAGCGAGGTTGACGATCGATTGCTCAGGATGGGCGAAGATCAGCTGCCGCGCGGCATGTGCCTCGGCGATGAGCGCGACCAGCTTTTCGTCACGGCTTGCTGCTGCGATGACCAGAGGCGGGCCAGGGATGACCAGCCGTAGCTGATGCCCGCGCCGCACCTTCGCCGCTGCCAAGGTAAGCCGGATCGGCTGATCGCTGTCGGTCTGCTCAAGACCGAGTACCTCCGCGAGCTTCTCGGGCCCGATGATCGTCTCGATGCATTCTTCGCCAAGATCGATCCGTGTAATCATCGACGCGAGCAGCTCAGCACGCTCACGCGCGGTTCCACTACGCAGCGTGGCGGCAAGCAGGTCTGCTTTGCGCAACATCGCCTGGATGGTCTCGGCGGGTGCGCTGCCGGCGAACTCGCAAAGTGCCTGTTGATCCATCAGCAGCTCGGAGAGGCGGCTGCAGACCAGATGTTCAAGGTCATGCGCTGACACTCGCCAGGCCGGCGTGCCATCGAGCTGGTCGGGCCGCGTAATGTAGTAGCGGTAGCGCCGGCCCGGCTTGGTCGCATGGCTGGGTGTCATCGCCCTCCCCTCTCCATCGTACACCAGGCCGACAAGCAAGCTCGGCTGCAAGCTGCGCAGGCGCCGCGAGGTGCCGCTGGCGCTTCCAGTGAGCTTGGCCTGAACCGCATCCCATAGTGCGGCAGGAACGATCGGTGGATGCTCGCCTGCGAAGTGCTCACCCTTGTGGATGATCTGCCCAAGGTAGATCCGGTTCGACAGCAGGTGGTAAAGCGTGCCGCGCCGAAAGATGCAGCCGCCCCGGTGCGGACCGCTGGCGCCTTGCTGCAACTTGGTGCGGTGCCCTTGGGCATTAAGCTCGTCGGCCAGCTCGACCACTGAGCCCAGTTCCAGGTAGCGGCTGTGAATTTGCCGCACGAGGCTCGCGTCTGTCTCGTTGATGACCAGCCTGCGGTTCACGACATCGTAGCCGAGCGGCACTGTCCCGCCCATCCACAGACCCTTGCGCTTGGAGGCGGCAATCTTGTCCCTGATACGCTCGCCGGTGACCTCACGCTCGAACTGGGCAAAGGAGAGCAGCATGTTGAGCGTCAGCCGCCCCATGCTGGTGGTGGTATTGAACGACTGGGTGATCGAGACAAAGCTGGCACTTGCCTTGTCCAGCACTTCGACGATCTTGGCAAAGTCGGCGAGGCTGCGGGTCAGCCGGTCGATCTTATAGACCAGGATCACGTCGACCTTGCCTGCCGCGACATCGGCCATCAGCCGCTGCATGCCCGGGCGCTGCATCGTGCCGCCCGAAAACCCGCCATCGTCATAGCGGTCGGGCACCAGCACCCAGCCCTCGTGACGCTGGCTCAGCGCGTAAGCGGCACATGCCTCGTACTGCGCGTGCAGGCTGTTGAACTCCTGCTCGAGCCCGTCCTCGGTCGACTTGCGCGTGTACACCGCGCAGCGCTGCAGCTTCTCAGCCACGGCGCGTGAGACCGAAGAAACGCGGACCAGACCAGTGCGCGCCGGTTACCTCACGGGCAATCTCGCTCAGCGAGCGATAGCTGCGGTCCTCCCAGAGGAAGCCGCCCTGCTCAGTCACCTCGACCGCTATCGTCCTGCCGTTCCACTCGCGGATCAGCCGCGTTCCCTGCGTTAACACGACCGGCCGTCGCGTGGGCTCGGCCGAAGCGATCGAGGGCGCTGCCTGTCGCTCCAGTTCGCGAAGCACCATCAGCGGCAGCTTGCCATGCCGCTTCTCCTGCAACCGCTGCGCGAGAAGGCGGCGCAGCAGCGCAAGAGGCGCCGCTGGCGCCTCCCCTTCCCCCGCCGCCGCCCAACGCTCACGCAGCTGCGCCAGCGACATCGTCGCCAGCGCAGCTAGGTCTTTCTCGAGCCGGGTCATTCGCTTGCGGCCGGCGCGATCGTGTAGCGGCTCACACCATCGACCGAGGTGCGCTGGACAGCATGGCCTTTCTTCTTGAGACCGGTCAGCGCTGCGCGGGCGGTATGCGGCAGCCAGCCGGTTGCCTCGACAAGCTGTACGAGCGTGGCGCCCTCAGCCCGCTCGAGCAGGCTTAGAACCAAAGCGGTCTTGGTTGTCGCCTTTGACGAAGTGTCAGCCGAGGAAGCAGGCTCGGCTCTTTCATCTGCATCCGAGCCGAGTGCATCCATCGTGAGTGCCTTGCTCTGCGGGCGTGCCATTTTGCGCGGGCTGCGCGTCTTCGTCTGCTGGGTCATCGGTGGTCCTTGATCTAAGCGCAGCGTCATTGCTGCCCCACCACCCAGAGCCCTGCCGGTCGAACCGGTCAGGGCACCGGCCAGGTCTTACCCGGCCGCGATTCACGTGAACACCAATGCTCGTGACTGCGACGAAGTCGAATGGAATGAGCGCGCGGCTTGCAAATGCTGGCGGTGGACTTCGGAGCGGAGACGCGGCTTCGTGGGCTTATGGACGACGACGCACGCGACCTGGTGAATCAGCTCTGCACCCGGATCGGCATGATCATGGAAGATGCCAGCGAGCTTGCTCTGACCATCGGCAGCGTCGACCAAAGTGACAGGCCCAAGCAGCTCACAAAGTTAGCAGAATCTTCAGCGCGCATATCGGCATTGGTGAGAGCCGCGATGTCTCTCGACGGCTAAGATCAGGCCGCAGCGGCTCTAACGTCTGTGTAAGACGTGCCTCTGTGGCGGTGAAATCAGCCCCGGCCTCAGAACGGCAGCCTGGGCTCCGCTGCTTCAACAAACTCCGGGTAATCCATCGTCAGGTGCGCAACAATCAAGCCGCCGATCACGGCGGCGGCTTCCTTGCGGGTTACTGTGTCTGCGAGATCAGCCAGCACAGGACGTGGGGCATTCTGCAGCCACTCAGCTATCGAGCGTGCAAGGCAATCATCAAGCAGGGGTGCGACTCGTTCCATGAGCTCATTGGAACAGAAAGGGAACATTTCTGCAAGAGCGGACCATCTTGCCGGTCCGCTCTTGGGGCATACATGGTGGAGAACGGCCTGTCCCCCTTCGAGCGGACTGGCGAGGTAATCTGCCGTTCATTCACAATGCCGGCTCGGCAGCCACGCGCCTAATCCAAGTCGCTCAGCGTACCGGTAGCAGGTCCTGATTCCTGCCGTTCTGACACCGATGCCATGATGGCTCGAGTAATCGCATTTTCGGACACTTCCATTAGTGGCTCTGTGCCTTGGACCGAAATCCCGCGTTTCTCGACAAGACGCTCGATCCATTCGTCACGTTACTTGACACCCGGCCCGCATAAAATCGCCGTTCTCAGTCTAATTCCCCGATCAGCTCCGCCTCCATCTGCGCGATTCCAACCTCGCTGAGGATGTTGGATTCTAGCCGCTCGTAATGCCTGATGATCGAGTTCATCTCGGGGTCGGCCAATCGCACCGCGGCCCTTTGCAATCTGGCCATCGCGTCATCGAATACCCCTCGATCTCCACCATAGCGCATGATGTTGATGCCGACGTTGCAGTACACACCGAACACACCGCTCGCCCCCTGATGCCGTGTAGTTCCGTTGAAGGCGACCTCACGCGCCTGCTCGAGGATCGCCAGCCGGTCCTCCCTGAGCAGGCCTTCGCTCTCGGTCGCTCGGGCGATCATGAGTTCGACCTTCAAGCGGGTAACTGGGGCGTCGATCCGGAAGTCCGTCTCGAAGATTCGGATTTCGGTCTGCGCCTGATCGTAGTGCCCCATGTCGGTGAGATTGCGGATGAGGCGATGGCGTGGGACCCGCTGGCCCGGCAGGAGCGACACCAGCTTGCGCAGCAGCCGGTTCTGCTCCATTTTGTTAGGGATCCGCGGGATGCCGGTGTGCACGTTGCACAGCTCGATCAGCGATCGAACCTCGATCTCATAGGACGGCATCGCTGTGTCTATCACTTGGTCGTACAACGCGACGACCTTGTCCATATCGCCGTATTTGTACCTCGCGATGATCGCGCTGATGACCGGATGGCGTCCTCGCCAACCGTAAATGTGGCGCTTCGCGTCGATAGTGTACTCATTGACGATGTCCGTCATATTCTCAAGAAGAGCCATGGTGCTGGCCATAGGAATGCGCAGCAGTCGGATGATAAGCTGGCGGTGCACCTTCACCCCTGCGTTCTCGAGGGCAGCAACCAGCCGATAGACGTCGCGCAGTTGCCCCTCCAGTTCGGCGAACTCCCGCAAGATGATGTTATCGAAGCTCTCCGAGGCGAAGATGTTGCGCATGCAGACAAACATGTCAGATTCGCATCTATTGACGAGGCGACGCCGCTTTTCTGCCCGATTAAATCCGGAAAAATTCGTTTCGACGATCTTTGCTAAGTCGGAGTTGGTGTCGACGAGTGAGAGGAGACGCTCAATCTCCGGCCCGTCTACCTTTTGACAGCACGAACAGATTTCCGTGCTTGTAGATGTTCGGCGACTTGATCCGGGGCTTCCAATGGTTCCGGCTGGAGGCGAGGATGATGGTCAGCGACGTGACGCCCGCACGGACTAATCCATCAACCAGCTCGTTGATCTCGCGGATGTGCCCATGGGCGTCGTCGACGAACAGCGCACCTCGGCGGCCGACCCTCGCCAGCTCCTTAGCTAGCGAGACCCACTCCGCCGCATCCAAGGTTAGGTCGAGCCGGTGCTCCCAGCAGCCGACACCCTGCTTGGACAGCTTGACCAGCACCTGCCTCGCAGCGGTGGTCTTGCCCACGCCACTTGCGCCGACCAGGGTCATGCAGACGTTCGCGCCCATGCCGATCTGTTCGCCGATGCCGGTCGCTACCGAGCGCTCGAATGTCAGCCCCCGATCAATATCTGCAAAGTTCGCAGGCCATCCCGCGAACATCCTGCTCACGTCGGCGACAGCAGTCTCGATTTGATGCTTCACGTCGGTCACAGTCGGCACTAGCCTAGGATAGTTCTCGAGGATCGAGTCCAAAGGCTGGTAATCGAAGAGTGGTCCAGGCGAACGCTTCGCCATTTGGACGAAGAAATCGTCGATTCCACCGAAAATGACCTTGATGCCCTGGCCTCGATAAAGATCCGCCCGGGCCTCGTCTCGCTGGTACATCAGCAGGCTGATCCGCCCCCCAATCATCGCCTTTGCGTTGAGCTGTAGCGCCTTCGAGATAAGCGGCTTGATGTCATCATCAGAAAGAGAGCTTCCGATTATCACGAGGTCGGACTCTGCTAAATCTGACTGCAGAGCGCCAAACATGTGTTCTCTGAAATCGAAAGCGACATTGTAATCCGACTCCGTCAGAATCATTCGGGAATGATCACCAAAGGCCGGATCCTTATCAATCGTTCCATGGATCTTGTAGAGACGGGTCTCCGCGTTGCGCGTGGTGTTTCCAAAATCGAAGTTCGACGTGAACACGCCCAAGGGCTTCGTCTTCTTTCTGTAGGCTTGTTCAATGAGATCATCGTAATTGGTCGTGTAGATGGATTTCCAGTCGTAGAGCGGGAGGTTAAGCAGCCCTGCGGTCGGCTTGAGGTTCTTGAAGAGCGTCCGCACCTCGACGATCATCCGACGCCGATCTTTGGAGCGATGCTCCACCAGCTCGGTAAATTCGGCCAAATTGAAACCCGCCGAAGGAATTACGAAGCGAGCGGACAAATGATCGATGATCGCCTTGGGCGTGGGCGCGTTCGATGGCAGCGAGGAGCCAGCTCCAAATAGAAGGATCGTGTGCTCCGGACGCAATTCCCGAACAAGCGCTTCAAGTTCCAAGATCACCCCCCCGCTCGTTTCATGGCCGTGTAGCACCCGGTCCCCGAAGGGACGCTAGCGGCTCATGGCCTTTTGGACCATCGGAATATTCATATCGGAAATGGAGGATCTTTTCGGCCTAAGCTGATGCGCAGCGCCGAAGATTGCGGGTTCGTACCAACCCCCGCATGAATGTTTATCGCTGAAACGACAGTCCGTGTGCCGGCCTAAGTGGGCCCGCATGTTTCAGCCCGAGTTACGCTAGATTGACGGGCTGATCTCCAAATGCATGGAACAGGACCGTCGGCAGGCAGGAGCATGGTCCGACGTCGGAGAATGTCGCAAAGGGGCGCCTAGCTGCCTCACCTTTCATCTGATCGAACGTCTGAAACTTGGAAGCTAGCAGGGCGCGCTGAACGTCGGCTTCTGGGTCTTCCAAACTCTTCATGTGAAGCGGTCGGTCTTCACGCTTGATAAGTTTCGAACGCCAAAGGCTCACGAGGTCTGGGCTGCCAGAACCCGCGAGCCCAGGCTGTAGGCTATGGGGAGTTTTTCTCATTGGAACCCGTTTGTCGAGCACGATGCCGCCAGGGGCCGATCATGCTAGCGGACGAACCGAATTTTCGCGACGGAGGCGAGCCTCGCGGATCCGCGCCGGTTGTCTGTACCGGAGTGGAACCCGTTGGATGCTGCCACGCTGGGTATTGCGTCCCACCTCTTAAGTGCTTTATGACACCCATCAGGTGTCATGAGTCGTTTTCGAGGGTGGTGACGTTAAGTTGGATGCCTCATGACCTCTCCGCTCGACGGGGTAAAGGCGCGAAGTATTTTTAATCAGCGCTGAACGCGCGGTGTAAACCCCAGGGAGGGAAACAATGCTGAGACGGCGCGACGCAGTAACTGCGCGACTATTTTGCCGTGCTTCGATGTTGGGAGTTGCGGCGGCTTGCAGTATGCACATCCCCATTACGTGGGCTGCAGAGGCGCCCGAGGCCGGAGGCAGTGGCCAGCTCCAGGAAATCGTCGTTACGGCGCAACACCGTTCCGAAAATCTTCAGAACGTGCCGATTTCAATAAGCGCGATCAGCGCTAGCGACCTCCAGGCGGGCGGCGTGCCCGACACCAGCGCGCTGGTCCAGGCTGTCCCCAGCGTCAACT
>CAJCHR010000374.1 GCA_903970225.1 Actinobacteria bacterium 21-64-8
GGTCGGGCGTGGCACCGGGCACGTCATTGACGCGGCGCAAGGTGAGCGTGCCGGTCTCTGGCCTGGCGTCACCAAAGCGCAGCGTGACCGGTACCTCGTAATACGACGAACCGGCCGCACCTTCCTCGTCACCCTTGCCGATCTCGAGGTGCACCGGTGCGCCGCGATCGTAGCTGGCCTTGAGTGTCGCGCCCGTCACGCCCGCGGTCGAATGCCACGCGGTGGCGGCAAGATTCCATTGTCCTTGTTCGAGCGCGGCCGCGTAAAACCGAAGCACGCGATCGGGCGAAGTGCGATCGTGGACCGCCTGGACGTCGAGCGCCGCACCGGTCGCGCCTGTGGGCGCCGCACTCGGTGCCAACGTCGGCTCCTCGCTCGGTGTCGTGACGGCGCTGTCGCTCGTCCCGGATTGATCGCGATGGCACCCGGCCATCGCGAGAGCCGCCGTCAGGACGATGAAAGATCGTTTCCAGCGCATATCGTGTGGACGCTCCCGCACCGTTCCGGTTCCCGCCCTCACCCTGCTTTGATCAACGTGCCCGCGCCGTGCGAGGTGAAGAATTCGAGCAGCATCGCGTGCGGAACGCGCCCGTCGAGGATCACCGCCGCCTCGCACCCGGCCTCGACCGCGTGGACGCAGGTCTCGAGCTTGGGGATCATCCCGCCCGAAATCGTGCCGTCTTGCTGGAGCACGGCGATATCGGCGGGCGTCAGGTCGGTCAGCAAGGTGCCGGACTTGTCGAAGACGCCGGGCACGTCGGTCAGCAGGAACAGGCGCGTCGCACCCAGCGCGGCAGCGATCGCGCCGGCCATCGTGTCGGCGTTGATGTTGTACGTCTCATGATCCTTGCCCACGCCAATCGGCGCGATCACCGGGATCATGCCCGCCGCTGTGATCGTGTCGATCACCGACGTGTCGACATGCTCGGGCTCGCCGACGAAGCCGAGGTCGACCACCAGTGGCTCGCCGCTCTCGGGGTCGGCGATCGCCTTGGGGTTCTTCTTCGTCTCGACCTTGCGCGCGGTGACGAGCCCGCCGTCCTTGCCTGAGATGCCGATCGCCCGGCCCCCGGCTCGCGCGATCCAGCTGACCAGTTCCTTGTTGATCGCGCCGGCTAGGACCATCTCGGCGACTTCGGCGGTCTGCTTGTCGGTCACGCGCAAACCGTCGACGAAGCTCGATTCGATGCCGAGCGCCTTGAGCATCCGCCCGATCTGCGGCCCCCCGCCGTGCACCACCACGGGGTTGATGCCGATCGCCTTCAGCAGGACGATATCGCGCGCGAAGTCGTGCGCGAGCTTGGGATCGCCCATCGCATGGCCGCCATACTTGACGACGAACGTCTTGCCGGCGTGTCGCTGCAGGAACGGCAGCGCCTCGATAAGGGTCTCGGCCTTGTGCAGGAGCGCAGGATCATGAGGGTCAACCATGCGATGCCCATAATCGTGCCCCGCGCGATGTGAAGCGGATTCAGGCGGTAAAGGGACCCGCCCGGTCCAGCCGGCGGCCAAGCTGCACGAACAACCAGATGAACGGCGGTACCATGATCGTGGAAAGCAGCAGCTTGGACACGATCTGTCCTTCCATGATCTGGAGGATCGGCAGGCCCGTGCCGACGAACGAGATCGTGATGAAGATCACCGTGTCGACCGATTGCGAGAGCAGGCTCGCGATCCACGCGCGCACCAGCAGCAACTGCCCGCGCCCGCCCGCCAGCCGCGAGAACACCGCGACGTTGAGCGTCTGCGAGGTGCCGTAGGAGATCAGCCCCGCAAACTGCATCCGCGCACCCTGCCCCAGCAGTCGCGCGAACGCGTCCTGGTCATGCCAGAACGGCGCGGGCGGCACGACATGGATCACCAGCGCGAGCAGCAGCATCGACACGATCAGCGGAATGAAGCCGATCCGCACCATCCGGTTGGCGGTCTTCTGTCCATGAAGCTCGGCAATCGCGCTCGACAAGACCACCAGCAGAAGGAACGCGAAAATGCCGGACTCGACCGCAAGATCACCGACGCCCGGCCAATGCCCGAGCGAGGCGAGCTTGGTCCCAAGCACGCCCGCAAGCACGACGAGCCCGCCGTACAAGAGCGCAAAGACGAACAGCGAACGGGGCACCTGCATCGGGATTGTCTAACGGGTTGAAGGATGAAGGGAACGGGGCGTGCGATAAAGGTGGGGAAAGCGGGCGGCTGCTGCGCCGGGCTTCAGTGCGGGCTTTCGCCCGTTTGCCGGAAGATTTGACTAGCCCGCGCTTTTCCGCGCAAGCTCGCTCTACCTCACCGGAGATCGCCGCGCCCGATGCATGTCGTCACCAGCCTCTTCGGCATCGCGCTGATTATCGCCATCGCCATCGTGCTCTCCTCGAACCGCCGCGCCATCCGCTTGCGCGTCGTGTTGCCCGCGTTCGCCCTACAGGCCGGTTTCGCCGCGCTGGTGCTTTACGTGCCGTTCGGTAAGTACATCCTGCAAGGTGTCGCGGGCGGCGTCTCCAGCCTGCTCGGCTATGCCCATGCCGGTGTCGATTTCCTGTTCGGTTCGCTCGCCAAGCCCGAAATCGGCGGCACCAGCTTCGCCATCGCCGCACTTCCGGTGATCATCTTCTTCGCGGCGCTGATCACGATCCTCTACCACGTCGGGATCATGCAATACGTGATCCGCTGGATCGGCGGCGGGCTGGAAAAGATCACCGGTATCAGCCGGATCGAGAGCCTTTGCGCCGCCGCGAACATCTTCGTCGGGCAGAGCGAGAGCCCGCTCGTGGTGCGCCCCTACATCGCCGGCCTCGCGCCATCGCAACTGTTCTGCATGATGACGGTGGGTCTGGCAGGCGTAGCGGGCACGATCCTCGCGGCTTACGCAAGCATGGGCATCCGCATCGATTATCTGGTCGCGGCGGCGTTCATGTCGGCACCGGGCGGCATTTTGATGGCGAAGCTGATCATGCCCGACCCGCCGGGGCTGGCGATCGACGCGCCGCTCGAATCGCTGATGACCGACCCCGAGGACGGCGAGGAGCGCGCGGCCAACATCATCATGGCCGCCTCGAACGGCGCGCAGACGGGCGTGAAGCTCGCGGTGGCAGTCGGCGCGATGGTGCTGGCGTTCGTGGCGCTGATCGCGCTGGCGAACGGGATCATCGGCTGGTTTGCCGGACTCTTCGGTCTTTCGGGCGTCACCTTCCAGGGTCTGATCGGCTATCTTTTCGCGCCGGTGTTCTGGCTGATCGGCGCGCACGACTGGTCCGAGGCCCTACGCGTCGGCGGACTGTTCGGGACCAAACTGGTGCTCAACGAATTCGTCGCGTTCATCGATCTGGGCACGATGAAGGACCTCTCTGCGCGCGCGACGGCGGTGGCGATCTTCACGCTGTGCGGCTTTGCCAACTTCTCCTCGATCGCGATCCAGATGGCGGTGACCGGCAGCCTCGCCCCGAGCCAGCGGCCGACGATCGCCCGGCTGGGCCTGAAGGCGCTGGCTGCGGGCAGCTTGTCGAACCTGATGAGCGGCGCGTTGGCGGGGCTGTTCATCGGGTCTTGAACTTCGTCCTTTCGAAGCGAGAATTACAGCCAGCCTTGCTCGCGATACCAGCGCGCGGTGGCTTTCATCCCGTCGCCAGTTTCGATTTGTGGCCGCCACAGTTCGGCAGGTGGCACGGCGGCCTCGCTGACGACCCAGTCGGGGTGGGTCATGTAGCCGACGCGGTCGAGCGTCAGCTTGGCACCCGACTTGCGCAGCCACATGTCCGCCTTCGCTGCGAGCGACATCAGCGCAGAGGATACGTGCCACACCAGCGGACGCCGGTCGACCGACGCGCCGATCGCGAGCGCCAGCGCGTGATGATCCCAACCGCCGGGCTTGCCATCGTCGGGTTCGAACGTCGCGCCGCGCGATACCGCGCTCCGGGGCGCCAGTGCGAGCAGCAGACGCGCAAGGTCATCGACATGGATCACCGAGGCGCGGCCGTGTCCGGGCACCGGCACCAGGCCCCACCTGGCGGCGCGGAACAGCTCGAACATCTCACGGTCGCGCGGTCCGTAGACTGCGGGGGGTCGCACGATCGTCCAGTCGATCGCGGCAGCGCGCACCAGCGGTTCGGCGCGCGCCTTGGATGCGCCGTATGCCGATAGCTGCGGCTCGCGGGCGGACAGCGAGGAAACGAACACGAAGCGCTCGACCCCGGCCGCCAGCGCAGCGTTCAGCACCGTGCGTGTACCCTCCACATTCGCGGCATCGAACGCGGCGGGCGAAGGCGCGTTAACCAGGCCCGCGACATGGATCACAGCCTGAGCGCCCATTACCAATTCGGCCAGCGCATCCTCGTTGGCAAGATCGCCAGCAACCCATGTCACGCTGTCGCGCGGAGCCTGCACCTTTCGCGCCAGCGCGCGGACTTCGTGCCCCGCCGCAAGCGCCTGATCGATCAGCGCGCCTCCGACGAAGCCAGTGCCTCCGGTGAGCGCGATCCTCACAGCAGAACCAGTTGATCGCGGTGCACGATGGCGGATCGCGGTGCGTAGCCCAGGATCGCCGCCTGCTCCGACGAATGCGTGCCAACGAGCCTTGTGCAATCCGCCGCATCATACTCGGCAAGACCATGCGCGATGACGCGACCCTCGGGCTCACGGATCGCGACCGCATCGCCGCGCTCGAACGCGCCCTCGATCGCGGTTACGCCCTTGGCGAGAAGGCTGCTGCCGCGCCCGAGCGCCGCGGCCGCTCCGGCATCGACAGCGACCGCGCCCTTGAGCCGCAGCCGGCCGCCCAGCCACGCCTTGCGCGCACCGCGCCGTGCGCGGGGCAGGAACAGCGTGCCGATGCCTTGCTCAGTCGCGCGCGCGATCGGTGCGTCGTGCAACCCGCTGGCGATGGCTAGCGAAATGCCCGCAAGGCCCGCAATGTCCGCGGCCTGCAGCTTGGACGTCATCCCGCCCGAGCCGAGCCCGGAGCCGGAGTGGCCGTTCGCCATCGCATGGATTTCGGGGGTGAGCCCATGCACGACGGGTAACAACGCCGCACCTTCCTCGGATGGATGACGATCATAAAGTCCATCGACATCGGACAGCAGCAGCACCGCGCTCGCCCGCGCGGCTTGCGCGACGCGGGCGGCCAGCCGATCATTGTCGCCGAACCGGATTTCGTGCGTGGCGACCGAATCGTTCTCGTTGATCACTGGAACCGCGCCGCAATCGAGCAGCCGCGCGAGCGTGGCGGTGACGTTGAGGTAGCGACGCCGGTCCTCGAGATCGTCGAGCGTCAGCAGCATCTGCGCCGCGGTGACGCCGTGCGCGGCTAACAGTTCCGCCCACAACCCGGAGAGCGCAATCTGGCCGACCGCTGCCGCCGCCTGCGCATCGGCAAGGCTGCCGCGCCCGCCCTTGTCGAGCCCCAGCCGCCCTGCCCCAAGTGCGATGGCGCCTGACGAGACCACAATGACGTCCTGGCCTCTTGCTCGCGCCGCCGCGAGTTCGGCGACCAACGCCTCGATCCACGCGCGCCTTACGCCGTCACGCGCGACCAGCAGCGACGAGCCGACCTTGACCACCAGTCGCGGACAACGGGCGGGATCGGTAAATTCGGCAAGACTTGCAGGCGCGGTCATCGCGGGCGCTTAGCGCGCGGACGCGGAGATGAGAACCTCTGGCGCGCTCCGGCGTGATCGGAAGAGTTCGCACCTGTGCGCGAACCCCATTCAGCTCAAAGCGGCGACCAGGGCTTCTCGTCGGCCTCTTCCTGCTCTCCGGCGGGTCTCTCGGTCGAAGTCGCGGCGGGGAGGTATGCGAGCGCGGCGTCGAGCAGCGCGTCCATTCCTGCACCCGTCGCACCCGAAATGGGAAACACGCGCGGCGCGCCCGCTTCTCTCAATTCCTTGGCGAAAGCGCGGGACAGCTCCGCATCGGCGAGATCGATCTTGTTCAGCGCGATCAGGCGGGGCTTCTCATCGAGGCCCTCGCCATAGGCGGCAAGCTCCTCTTCGACCACGCCCAGTGCTTCGGCGGGGTCGGTGCCGGTGATGTCGATCAGATGGATCAGCACGCGGCAGCGCTCGATGTGACCCAGAAAACGATCACCGATCCCCGCGCCTTCCGCGGCGCCCGCGATCAGCCCGGGGATGTCAGCGAGCACGAACTCACGGTGCCGGTGCCGCACCACGCCGAGCTGCGGACGCAGCGTGGTGAACGCGTAGGCGCCGACTTTGGCGTTCGTGTTGGTGATCTTGTTGATGAACGTCGATTTGCCCGCGTTGGGCAAGCCGACAAGTCCGACATCGGCAAGCAGCTTTAGCCGCAGCCAAACCCACAACTCCTGCGGCGCCTCGCCAGGCTGGTGCTGGCGCGGGGCACGGTTGGTGCTGGTCTTGTAGCTCGCGTTGCCCCGGCCACCCAGCCCGCCTTCGAGCAGGGTAATGCGCTGACCGGGCTCGGTCAGATCGCCCAGCAGCGTCTCGCGGTCATCGTCGAGGATTTGCGTGCCGATCGGCACCTTGATGACGAGATCGTCGCCGCCGGCGCCATTGCGGTCCTGGCCCATGCCATGCGTACCGCGCGGGGCTTTGAAGTGCTGGCTATAACGAAAATCGA
>CAJCHR010000375.1 GCA_903970225.1 Actinobacteria bacterium 21-64-8
GCGTGTTCGACGGGGGCGAACTGCGGCTCGTGCTGCTCCGCCTGATCGGCGACCAGCCGCGCCACGGTTACGACCTAATCCGGGCGATCGAGGACCGCACCGGTGGCGGCTATGCGCCCAGCCCGGGCGTCGTATACCCGACGCTGACGCTGCTCGGCGACATGGGCCAGATCGAGGAGACGCCGAGCGAGGGCAACCGCAAGATCTTCGCGGTCACCGAAGAGGGCGCGCGCGTCCTTGCCGAGAAGGCCGACGAGGTCGCCGCGCTGATCGGGCGGCTCGACACGCTGGGCGCGATGCGCGAGCGGACCGAGAATATGTCGGTGCGCCGCGCGATCCACAATCTGCGCGCGGTGCTCGCCAACAAACTGGTCGGCCAACGCGTCGGCGGTGCGGAGCTTGCACCCGAGACGCTGCACGAGATCGTCGCCCTGATCGACGAGGCAGCGCGCAAGATCGAACGCCTCTAGCCATGACGCGGCTGCAAATGCTTCGCCGCCGGCTCGGCCTGCTCGACGGCAAATCCGTCCGGGCCGCCGCCGCCGGGGGCGCCGCGCGCACCGTCGAGAAGCCGCGTGCCGCCATACCCGCCTCCAATTGGGGAAGGATCATTCACGAATGACCGACACGACCATCGCGCGATCCGCCACAGCGACGATCGCGACCACCCACGGCAGCCGCTATCTCCAGCAGCTCGCCAAACATTGGTCGCACAAGCTGGAGGTGACGTTCGACGCCACGCAGGCGACGATCCGCTTCCCCAACGGTGTGGTCGCGTCGCTCGAGGCGGGCGACGCCGCGCTCCTTGCGCGTCTCGATGCGCCCGATCCCGAAACGCTCGCGCGGATGAAGGGCGTTCTCGCCGAGCATCTCGACCGCTTCGCCTTCCGCGAGGCGCCGCTGCCGTTCGTCTGGGCGGTGGAGTAGGGGCCTTGCACGCCTGCGGTTCGCGCGCGGTGCCCTCGCCTCGGCAGAGCGGCCTCCGTCCGCGATCCGTCGTGGCGCGCCTAGCGACATGATCGAGCGCGCCACGCGCCGCGCCTGATTGCCGCTGCGCTGTGCGCCGCGTAGTGACGGGATGCGTCGATGAGGATCGCCGACGCCTGACCGACGCTAGCGAAGGCGGAACGCGCGATGCGCGCGGGCGTCGCGCAAGGTCGCGTCGGGCACGAGATGCGCCGCCGGAATCTTGGGCACGGCGACGCGTTGCGACAAGTAGATGCCATTGTGACCAGAACAGAGATAGGCGACGAAGCACGCGACCGCGATCGGCACCGCATAGGCTGCGCCGAACAGCTCGATCCCCATGAACGTACAGGCGAGCGGCGTATTGGCCGCGCCCGCGAACAGCGCGACGAAGCCGATTGCGGCGAACACGCCCGTCGGCACGCCGAACATCGGGGCGAGGGCATTGCCGAGTGCCGCGCCGATGAAGAACAGCGGCGTCACCTCGCCTCCCTTGAAGCCGGCGCTGAGCGTGACTACGGTAAACAGCAGCTTCAATGCCCAGCTCCACGGGTATGTACCAGGACCGAAGAAGCTGGCGATCGTAAGGCCACCCGGCGTTGCCGTCAGCGTTCCCAATCCAAGATAGTCGCGCGTGCCGACGAGATGGACCAACGCGATCACCGCGAGGCCGCCAAGCACGGGCCGCAGCGGACCATAAACGACGATGCGCTTTAGCCATCCCCCCAGCGCATGATTGGCCTCGGCAAATGCAAGGCCCGTCAGGCCAAATGCGATGCCCGCGATGCCGGCCTTGGCGACGAGCAGCGCATCGACCGGCACCAACGCATCGATCCGGTACACGCCGTGGTGGATGCCCCACGCGATACAGGTCCAGTCGCCGACCAGCGCCGCCGCGAGGCAGGGCACCAGCGCGCGATACTCGATGCGCCCGATCGCCAGTACCTCCAACGCGAAAACCGCACCGGCGATCGGCGTTCCGAACACTGCGCCGAACCCCGCCGCGATGCCGGTCATCAGCAGGACGCGCGTCGCGTCCGCATCCAGCCGCAATGCCCGGCCGAACCCGCTGGCAAGGCTGCCACCCAATTGGACGGCGGTGCCCTCGCGTCCCGCCGACCCGCCCAACAAATGCGTCACGACGGTGCCGATGAAGATCAGCGGTGCCATGCGCAGCGGCACGCCACCGCCCGGTTGATGTATCTGCTCGACGATCAGGTTGTTGCCGCCCTCCACCGATCGCCCGGTCAAATGGTATAGCAGGCCGACGAAGAACCCACCGAGCGGCAGCAGATAGAGCAGCCAGGGAAAGGCGAAGCGTAGCCGCGTTGCCGCGTCGAGGGTCCATAGGAAGGCGGCGCACAGCGTTCCCACCGCCGCCGCCATGGGGATCAGGATCAGCGCCCAACGCAGGACCGACACGGCGTGGTCCTGTCGGTTGCGGACGAATGCGGCCACGTTGAACTGGTGGTAGAGATTCCGAAACGTCGCGCGCACAATTCCTCCTTGCTGCCTTCCGGCGCTTGGTAGGAATCATCGGCCCTTGCCAGGGCGGTTCGGCCTGATGGCCCGGCGGAAATCCATCGCCGTCGCCGCACCTAGCTTTTCGAGCGTGATCCGGTCAACC
>CAJCHR010000376.1 GCA_903970225.1 Actinobacteria bacterium 21-64-8
GGGTTGGCGATGTAGGTCGAGCCCGCGCGCCAGTTGTACGTCTCGGAGCCGGTGACGTCGATCGCCTGCCAGTGCGCGTCGCCCTTGTAGACGTCGGCATAGCGCGCCTGGAACATCGGGCGGTCCATGCAGCCGGCCATCGTCTCGGCGACTTCGAGGTTCGTGGGCCAGATGTCCTTGAGATAGACGTCATGGCCGTCAGTGGCCTGTCCGATCGGGGTGGTGGTGAAGTCCTCGATCACCGTGCCCTTGAGCGCGTAAGCGACGACCAGCGGCGGCGAGGCGAGGAAGTTGGCGCGCACGTCAGGGCTGACGCGGCCCTCGAAGTTGCGGTTGCCCGAGATCACCGCGGCGGCGACGAGGCCGTTCTCGTTGATCGCCTTGCTGATCGGCTCGGCCAGCGGACCCGAGTTGCCGATGCAGGTGGTGCAGCCGTAGCCGACCAGGTTGAAGCCGATGTTGTCGAGGTGCGTCTGCAGCCCGGCACGCTCGAAATAGTCGGTGACGACCTGCGATCCCGGCGCGAGGCTGGTCTTGACCCACGGCTTGGGCTTGAGGCCCAGTTCGTCGGCCTTCTTGGCGACGAGGCCGGCGGCGACCATCACGCCCGGGTTCGAGGTGTTGGTGCAGCTGGTGATCGCGGCGATCACCACGTCGCCGTCGCCGATGTCGTGGCTTCGGCCCGCGACCGGAACGCGCGTCTGCGCCTTGTGGTACGTCGTCGCCATGTCGGCGTTGAACACGTTGTCGACTTCGGTGAGGTTGACCCGGTCCTGCGGACGCTTGGGGCCCGCGAGGCTGGGCACGACGGTGGTGAGATCGAGCTCAAGCGTCGAGGAGAACACCGGATCGGGCGCATCTGCGTGAATCCAGAAGCCCTGCTCCTTCGCGTAAGCTTCGACCAGCGCGAGCTGGTCTTCCTCGCGGCCGGTCAGGCGCATGTAGTCGAGCGTCTTGTCGTCGATCCCGAAAAAGCCGCAGGTCGCGCCGTACTCGGGCGCCATGTTTGCCAGCGTCGCGCGGTCGGCCAGCGACAGCGAGGCGAGGCCCGGCCCGTAATATTCGACGAAGCGGCCGACCACGCCGTGCTTGCGCAGCATGTTGGTGGCGGTCAGCACGAGGTCGGTCGCGGTCACGCCCTCCTGGAGCTCGCCGGTGAACTTGAACCCGACCACTTCGGGGATCAGCATCGAGACCGGCTGGCCGAGCATCGCCGCCTCGGCCTCGATCCCGCCGACGCCCCAGCCGAGCACGCCCAGGCCGTTGATCATCGTCGTGTGGCTGTCGGTGCCGACGCACGTGTCGGGATAAGCGATCGTCGCACCGTCGGGCGCAACCGAGGTCCACACCGCCTGCGCGATGTTCTCGAGGTTGACCTGGTGGCAGATGCCCGTGCCCGGTGGCACCGCGTAGAAGTTGGCGAGCGACTTGGAGCCCCACTTGAGGAAGTCGTAGCGCTCGAAATTGCGCTGGTACTCGATCTCGACGTTCTCTTCGAACGCCTTGGCATGGCCGAACTCGTCGACCATCACCGAGTGGTCGATCACCAGGTTGACCGGGACCAGCGGGTTGATCTTGGAGGTGTCGCCGCCGAGCTTGGCGATCGCATCGCGCATCGCGGCGAGGTCGACCACGCACGGCACGCCGGTGAAATCCTGAAGCAGCACGCGCGCCGGGCGGTACTGGATCTCGACGCCGCCGGTGGGATCCTTCTGCCAGTCGACGATCGCCTGGATGTGGTCGGTGGCGACGGTGAAGCCGCCGTCCTCGAAGCGCAGCAGGTTCTCGAGCAGGACTTTCATCGAGAACGGCAGGCGGGACACGTCGCCCAGTTTTTCGCTGGCCTTGGCGAGCGAGTAGTAGGCGTATTCCTTGCCCGCGACGGTCATCGTGCTGCGGGTTTGAAGTGTGTCCTGACCGACCTGCGTCATGCGCTCAATGCTCCCTAATCGCCTGGGCGTTCGCGCGGGCCCGTGCCCCCGGCAGGCTTGCTGCACCCGCGAACTGGAATCGAGGAGGCCGATGCGCGTTCGGGCCTCCAAGGTCAAGGGTGTGAAGGGCCGGAGGCGTCAGGGGACAGGTACCAGCGGCGGCTGTGTTCCGGCCCGCGGGGCGAGCCTGGCGGCGCGCAGGCAGCCGATCACGATCAGCGCGGCGCCCGCGATGGTCGAGATGCCCAGCGTCTCACGGAACCACATCCAGCCGAACAGCGCGGACCAGAAGAACGCGGTGTATTCGAGCGGCAGCAGCACTTGCGCCTCCGCCCGCGCATAGCCCCACGCGAACAGCGCCAGCGCCAGCGCCGCGAGAAACGCGGACAGCGCAACAACGACGAACGCATGACCGGGCAGCGAAGTGAACAGCCACGGCGCGGCCGGCAGCAGGAACAGCGCGGCGAACAGGCTCTGGAACAGCGTGATTTCGGTCGGCCCGGCAAGCTGCGCCTGATGGCGCTGGATCACGAGGTTCACCGCGTAGAACACGGCCGAAGCCAGGATCGCGCCGATGCCGAGGGGCGATGCGGGCGGCCCCGCGCCGCTGCCCAGTTGCGCCGCGCCGATCACCGCGACGCCGGCGAGCCCGAACAGCGACGCGGTCGCCGCACCGCGCCGCACGCGCTCGCCCAGCACCAGTGCGGCGAGATACAGCGCGATCAGCGGCGCAATGAACGAAAGCGCGATCGCCTCCGCCATCGGCAGCCGGACCAGGCCCGCGAAATAGAGCAGGCCCATGATCGCCACCACCGCGGCGCGCAGCGCGTGAATGCCGAGCAAGCGCATCGCCGGCCAGCGTCCGCGCTGCAGCAGCCAGACCGGCGCCATCATCGCCGTGCCCAGCACGTTGCGCATCAGCAGCGCGGTATAGACCCCGCATCCCAGCGAAGCTTGCTTCATCGCCGCGTCCATCAGGCAGAACACCCCGATGCCCAGCGCCACGGCACCGATGGGAAGCAGGGGGCCCGATTTCAGGATGAGCAGGCGAGACATCGCGCGCCGTCTCGCCTGCCCGGTGCAACCGCGCAAGGGCCGTCCGTCGTGCGCAGGCAAACCGCGGCTGCTTTCCCCAGCGATTCACCTGCCGCTCAGCCGGCGTGCTTGATGGTGCGCGGGCTGGCGGGTAACACTGGCCGCAAAATCAGCTCTGGCGCGGCGCGCGCCCTGAATGACAGCAGGAAAACCGGTCCGTGATCTTTGAGCGTATGACGGCGATGACGGCAATGGCCCTGACTCTGGCGGGGCCGCTGCTGACGCCGTCGGCACTGGCGGCCCAGCCGTCGCCCGACTCCGGTACGGCGCCATCGCGGCCGCATCCGAAGCCGGCCGCGGTGCCGACGCAGGCCGGGTCCGACGATCCCAACGCGCCGACGGTGCTGCTGCCGCCTTCGATGGGAGCCGCGCCGGTCTCGCCGGGCGCGATCCCCGGCACGCCGACACCCAAGCTTCCGCCCCAGCCGATCGTCGAGCCGGTGATGCCGTGGACGCTCGCCGATGCGGTGGCCCTGCTCGACACGGTCAACGGCATCGCCAGCGAGGGGCTGAGTCCCGCCGACTACAACCCCGACGCGCTGCGCGCCGCGATCAAGCACGGCGAGGGCGACGCGCTCGACCAGGCCGCGAGCAAGAGCTTCGCGTGGCTCGCCGAGGACTTGCGCGAAGGCCGCACGCCGGTGGAGGACCGCATCCAATGGTTCGCGCTCGACACGGACCGCGAGGCTTATCCGACCGCAACGCTGATGGCCAAGGCGCTCGCCGACCACGACGTGCCGGCAGTGCTGCAAAGCCTGGCGCCGACGGTGCCGGATTACGCCGCGCTCAAGCAGGCGCTGGCGGATGCCGCGCCAGCCGAGAAAGCGCGCCGTGCGCTGATCCGCGCCAACATGGACCGCTGGCGCTGGCTGCCGCGCGATCTGGGCGACGTGTACCTGCTGACCAACGTGCCCGAGTTCCAGCTGCGGCTGACGGTCAAGAACCGGATCATCCGCACGTACAAGACCGTGGTCGGCAAGCCCGGGCTAACCGCGACGCCGCAGCTCGCCGAAAAGGTGCAGGCGGTGGTGTTCAACCCGACCTGGACCGTGCCGCAGTCGATCATCAAGCGCGAGGGCCTGGGCGCCAAGCTGGCGAACAACCCCGGCCTCGCCAAGGCGCAGGGCTACAAAGTCACCGTCTCCGACGACGGGGTCTACACCGTGGTCCAGCAGCCGGGCGCGCGCAATTCGCTGGGCCAGCTCAAGATCGACATGCCTAACCCGCATGCGATCTATCTGCACGACACGCCGCAAAAAGCTCTGTTCAACAAGGACGTGCGCGATTTCAGCCATGGCTGCATCCGCACCGAGCGCGCGCTCGAACTGGGCATGACGATGGCGGTGCTGGGCGCCGGGCTCGATCCCAACGACGCCGCCGACATCAGCCGCGCAGGCAAGTATAAGCGCGTGGTGATGACGCGGATCTTCCCGGTCTACATCACCTATGTGACCCTCGGGCTCGACATCAACGGCTCGCTCGAAACCTTCGGCGACATCTACGGCCGCGACGCCGCGGTGCTCGCCAGCTTCAAGGCGCCGCGCGAGGAGAAGACCGAGCAGCGCATCAGCTCCGACGCGGTGATCAAGCTCGACAACCCGCTTTAGTACCGGTTGTACGTCAGTACCTCTGACACCGGCGCGCGGGGTGCTCGCTTGAAGTCGGTGCCGATCGTATAAGCGATCGGGAACGTGCCGATCAGCGTGTACGCGCCCTGCGGAACACCGAGCAGGTCGAAAATTTCGGGCGCCCGCCGAGTGGAGACGGTGGCCCATAGCGAACCGAGGCCGCGTTCACGCAGCGCGAGCATGAAGCTCCACGCGGCCTGCACGATCGAGCCCCACATCGCCGCCTGCTCAAACGCATCGCGGCCCTCCACCTTTCCCGCCATCAGCGGCAGGAGGAAGGCGGGAATGTCATCGAGCTTCTCGTGGAATTCCTGCGCCGCGGCGACCATCCGGTCCTCGCCTTTCGCACCGGTCAGATAGCGCGGGCTCGGCATCGCGCCACTCTGGAGCAGCCCGAGCGCCGCGCGATATTCGGCGGCAATCGCGCGGACGGTCGCGCGGTCGTCGACCACGATCCAGTGCCAGTCGTTGCGGTTGCTCCCGTTGGGTGCCTGCAGCGCGAGATCGAGGCATTCCTCGATCACCGCGCGCGGCACCGGGCGGGCGACGTCGAGCCGCCGCCGCACCGCGCGGGTGGTCGTCAGCACCTCGTCGACCGAGAGATTCAGCTTGGCCGTCATCTCTCGGACGCTCTCAGGCGACCTCGCGGTGGACCTCGCCGATCTTCTTGCCGTCCTCGAAATAGCCCAAGTTGTAGTCGCCCTTGATCGTGGTGCGCAGCGTCTGACGCTCGTACTTGGCGTCGCAGCCTTCGACCGCGTGCAGCATCCGGTGATTGTCCCAGATCACCAGGTCGGTCGGAGACCAATCGTGCCAGTATGCGCTGCTGCCCTTGCCGCGACGGTTGATCTCGAGCGCAACCTCGTCGAGCAGTTTGTCGCCCTCGGGATCCTCGTGGTGCTCCAGTCCGACCGCCATCCACGGGCTGTAGTGCATCACCTTTTCGCCGGTCTCCCGCTGCCACACCGCGGGGTGCATCGCGCGCGGGAAGATCGCCGCCTCCTTGAGCAGCTGCGGCGTGGTCGAATGCTCGGTCAGCGGCTTGAAGTTGATGCCGTACTTCATCCGCGAGAGCCGGGTATCGAGCGTATAGATCACGTTGCTGCCCTCGATCCGGTCGCGCAGTGCCTTGGGGAACTGCCGGTACAGCTCGATCCCGTCCATGAAGCCGGTGCGGCCGCCTTCGGGCGCATTGATCGGCGAACGAAGAACGCCCGCGTAATTGAGCTCGTCGTTGTAGCAATGATCGAAGTGCCACGGCGAGAACCGCGCGAGCACCTGACCCTCGAACTCGACGAGACCCTCGCCGGCCTTCAGATTGTCGGCGCTCGGCACATAGTGCATGTCGATCACGCCTGCGGCTTCTTCACCGGTTTCCTTGTCGCGCGGCGTCGTCTTGGTCGGATGGTCCTTCAGGGGACCGAACACCTTGCTCACCGCGACCTGCATTTTGGCGGACGGCTCGACATCCTTGAATACGATCATGCCGCGGGCCTTGAACAGCTCACGCAGCTGCTCGCGCACGCCCTCGTCCGCCAGCGTATCCCAGTTGATCCCTTCGACGACCGAGCCGAACGAGAGATCGCTCCTCAGATCGCGAATGTTGATACCGCCCATGTCTCTCTCCATCGCTTGCCACGGCCGTGCCGTATGCTTCGCTCCAGGTGCCATGATCCTACGAGTCTCACGGGCAGGCAAGCCCCGACTGCGCCGGGCATCTTGCCTGAACCGGAAGCGGCGATTGGATGCTTGCCAACCGCCCGGTGAGCCCGCAGTAAGATCGTCTTCGGAGAGGAATTGCGAGAGCATCCGGCCGGCGGCATCGCAGGCAGCGGATGGCGATGACTTTTCCGGGGGCTCCATGACTGCACAATACGATTTCATCGTCATCGGGAGCGGACCTTCGGGTCGCCGCGCTGCCATTCAGGCCGCCAAGCTCGGCAAATCGGTGCTCGTGGTCGAGGGCCGCAAGCGAGTCGGCGGGGTCTCGGTCCACACCGGCACGATCCCTTCCAAGACGCTGCGCGAGACCGCTCTCAATCTTTCCGGCTGGCGGGAACGGGGCTTTTACGGCCGCTCGTACCGGGTCAAGAAGGAGATCGGCAGCGAGGATCTGGGCATCCGGCTGACCAAGACGCTCGAGCACGAGGTCGACGTGCTCGAGCACCAGTTCCTGCGCAACGGCGTGCACACGATGTCGGGCTTCGCGCGCTTCCTCGATCCGCACCGCCTGCTGATCCACTCGCCCGACGGCAGCGAGCTGATTGTCGAGGGTGAGCGCATCCTGATCGCGGTCGGCACGCTGCCGTTCCGCCCGGACAACATCGACTTCGCCGATCCGTCGATCCTCGACAGCGACGAGGTCGTCCACATCCCCCATCTCCCGCGCAGCCTGACGGTGGTCGGCGCCGGGGTGATCGGCATCGAATACGCGACGATCTTCTCCGCGCTCGACGTGCAGGTCACGATCATCGAGCCGCGGCCGACGTTCCTCGATTTCGTCGACCATGAGATCCTCGAGGAATTCGTCCACGAACTGCGCGACCGCGGCGTGACCTTCCGGCTCGGCACGCCGGTCGCCTCGATCGCCAAGGAGGGCAACCGGGTGCTGACCACGCTCGAGGACGGGCGGATGGTCCGCACCGAGATGCTGCTCTATTGCGCCGGCCGGATGGGGGCGACCGAAACGCTGGGCCTCGAAAACTGCGGACTGACGATGGATTCGCGCGGCCGGCTCAAGGTCAAGGCCGACACCTTCCAGACCGACGTGCCGCACATCTATGCGGCAGGCGACGTGATCGGCTTCCCCAGCCTCGCCTCGACCTCGATGGAGCAGGGCCGCATCGCCGCGTGCCACGCCTTCGGCCTGCCGCTGCCGCCTGCGCCTGCCTACTTTCCCTACGGCATCTACGCGGTGCCCGAGATTTCGACCGTGGGGATGAGCGAGCAGGAAGTGCGCGACAAGAAGATCAATTACGAATGCGGCATCGCCCGCCTGCGCGAGACCAGCCGGGGGCACATCATGGGGCTCGAGCAGGGCATGATGAAGATGATCTTCTCCAACAAGACGCGCAAGCTGCTCGGCGTCCACATCATCGGCGAGGGCGCAACCGAGTTGATCCACATCGGCCAGGCGGTGCTCAACCTGAAGGGCACGATCGACTACTTCATCGAAAACACCTTCAATTACCCGACTCTGGCCGAGGCCTACAAGATCGCCGCGCTCGATGCGTGGAACCGGATGGCGCGGTAACCTGAGCCCGTCGACGACCGCAGGAGGACATCGCGGTCACGTTCTCGGGCGCTTACGGAAACGGTGGCGCGTGGGCTTCCACAAGCTCAGCCTGAGTGAGCTGAGGGTGTCTGAAATTGGTGGAATGCCGACAGGCCGCTTTTGTCCCGACGCTACGACTTTTGGCCGTTCAAACGAATATGGTAGTGCTGGTTCGCTGCACAGCGAAGCACGGGATTTAAGCGATGGACATTCGAGCATTCCGCGCTGAACTGGGGAAAGCGTTTTGTGCGGATGGGTTCGAGGAGCTTCGATTGCGGAAAGGTGCGCCGAAGGTCTGGGCGCTGCCTTCCAGCGAAGTTATCGCGTATTTCTTGCCCCATGCCCAGCGCCGTTCTTGGGGTTTTAATTTATTTGGCGTCATCGGGATTGAAATCCCTAAGCTTAGGGATTGGCTGAACGAGCACAAAACGGGGCAGGAAAGCGGCATCTTTGGTTCGAGTTTCGTCGGGTATTACTCTTCAAACGAAGACATTTTCCGCGATTTCCAAGTTTACCACGGGTTACCGGTTCCAAGCGATCTTTGGGTGGGGCTCATAAAAGATCGGCTTAATCGCATTCCGCAAACTCTCGACGACCTAATAGCGACATATCGGACGAACCGAAAGGCGCTTGGATGGCTCGCGCACCCTGAAGACAAGGCTGCGTGGGACTTCCTTCTTCAGTGGGTGCACAACCCCGATCCTACCCTTGTGGTGCCATATCGCCTGCCAACGGGGCAGATCGCTTACGACCGCTAACGGGCAACCCTCGCGCCAAGTTGATCGGCAACAACTGGGGCGGTTCGAGACCGGCTGCTTTCCTCGCTGCGACCTGCCAGTCAGGTTTCAGCCGGATTGAACGGCTCGGAGAGGCGGGGAACAGCGATAGATGGGTGGGAAGCAGCCGTTCGGTGGAGGACGCGGTCACCTAGCCGGCAGATGGATTGATAATGGCGAGTCCCCGTCGGGATTAACAATAAGGTGCTGACCTCCGCGTAGAATAGAGAACAGTAAGTCAGAATTTATTGAGACCGCCTTGTCTTCAAAACCGCTGCCTTGGCTCTGAGCTTTGAAGGTCGCTTCGTCTGTGAAAATTGGTATGAAAGCTTTGCCATCACGATAAAAATCTTGGATCGTGACGTGCCGGGATTTATCATCATCCCACCACGCGATTATCACCACTTCATCCGGCAATGCGGCTCTCGCCGACCGAAACGAAGGCGGAACTTCAAATCGCGGGACCTGATCGGATGCGCTCATATCGCTGGTTAACGCGTGACACGAATGGCAGCAACTGGGGCGTCAGCGGACGCGAGAGCGCCTCACCATCGCTCGACCGTAGATTGCCCCGACATACACGGTGCAGCCCACGATGCTCACTCCGCCGAGAGGAAGCGACACCCATAGGCTCGACGTGCCAGACAGCCGCAAGACCCAGCAGATGACCAAAGCGAGCAGCGCGGGAACCGCCCAGATGGCTGCATCTCGCTGCATACAGGCAAGGGCGACGAAAGTGCTTCCCGAA
>CAJCHR010000377.1 GCA_903970225.1 Actinobacteria bacterium 21-64-8
ATCATTCGTCCCGCACTGTTCGGCCTTGTCGCGATCGTCGTTTTGATCGCTTTGTTGACGCTGTTGCTGCGCCGAGGCGATTGGCTGCCGCGGCTCGCCGGCGCCGGAGCCAGGCGCTGGCTCAAGGCGTTCGGCGATGTCGACAACGCGCTGGCCGCGTTGCGCGATATCGGCCGGCGGCGCGGCGCCGTCGCCGCATCCTTCTTGCTGCATCTGCTGGCGTGGCTGGGCGTCGCGTTCGAGGCGTGGCTGGCGCTGCGGCTGATGGGCGCGCCCTTGTCATTCGGGCGGACGTTGAGCCTGGAGGTCATGATTTTCACGTTGCGGTCGGTAGCCTTCGCGGTGCCCGGCGCGATCGGGTTCCAGGAGGCAGGCTATACGCTGGCCGCGCCGCTGCTGGGGCTGCCGGTCGAGGCGGCACTGGCGCTGAGCCTCGCCAAGCGCGCGCGCGATCTGGCGATCGGCCTTCCCGCGCTGGCGATCTGGCAATTCGGCGAAGTCAAAGCGCTGCGCCGCGCGACGCGCGCCTGACCTGCGACATTGCGCATTCAGGAAGCGGCGTACAAAGCGCGCGCGATGAAACGTCCGCTTCGCGCTCCCGCCCTTCTCGCTCCCGCCCTGGTGTTCGCCGCCTCGGCCCACGCCGGCACGCTGACCGTTGAGATCACGAACGTGCGCAACGGCGCCGGCATGGTTCACATCGATGCCTGCACCCAGGCGCAATTCCTCAAGGAGGATTGCCATTACGATGCGTCAGTGTCCGCGCGGCCCGGCATGGTCGTGCTGACGATCCACGATATTCCTGACGGGGTTTACGCATTCCAGGCGTTCCATGACGAGAACCGCAACGGCAAGGTCGATCGCGGCCTGTTCGGGATCCCCAAGGAGGGGATCGCTTTCTCGAACGACGCTCCCATCCACTTCGGCCCGCCCAGCTGGAAGGACGCGCATATCGCCGTCTCGGGCACGAAAACGATCCGGATGAAGATGCGCTATCTGACCGGCGCGTCCGGCCCGGCCGGGAACTGACCGCCGGACGATGCGCAATCCGGTACCTAAGGCTGTCGCGGCGAGCATCGCGCGTCCGTGGCTGACGCTGGCGGCGGCGCTGGTCGTCGCGCTGATCGCGCTGGTCTACACCGCCGGGCATTTTGCGATGAGCACCGATACCTCGGCGCTGATCTCGCCCAAGGTCGCATGGCGCCAGCACGAGATCGCGTTCGACGATGCGTTCCCGCAGCTGCGCGATTCGATGATCGTGGTCATCGATGGCAGGACGCCCGAGTTGGCCGAAGACGCCGCCACCCGCCTCGCCGCCGGGTTCGAGACGGACAAGGCGCACTTCCGCAACGTGCGGCGCCCCGACGGGGGTACGTTCTTCGCGCAGGAGGGCCTGCTGTTCTCCTCGACTGACGACGTGCAGGGTGCGACCGGCGCGCTGGTCAACGCGCAGCCGCTGCTGGGCCCGCTCGCCAGCGATCCGTCGCTGCGCGGCGTGGCGAGCGCCTTCGGCACGATGCTCGACGGGGTGAACAGCGGCGGGGCAAGCTTCGACACCTTCTCGGCGCCGATGCGCTCGCTCGCCGATTCGATCGACGCGCAGCTTGCGGGCAAACCTGCGACCTTCTCTTGGCAGACGCTGCTCGGCTCGAATGCGGGCGCGCTTACCGCGCCGACGCGGCGGCTGGTGCTGGTGCGCCCGGTGCTCGACTATGATTCGCTGACCCCGGGCGCACCGGCGTCGGATGCAGTGGCAGCGACGGCGCAGACGCTCGGGCTCGACGCGGCGAACGGCGTCAGCGTCAGGGTGACCGGCGATGTGCCGCTGTCCGATCAGGATTTCGCCAGCCTGCAAGAGAACATCGGCCTCGTCGGGTTCGTGATGTTCGGGGCGATGCTGCTGACATTGTGGCTCGCGACACGATCGGTGCGACTGGTGGCTGCGATTTTCGGGACGACCGTGCTCGGACTGATCGTGACGCTGGCGATCGGCCTCGTCGCGGTCGGTCAGCTCAACCTAATCTCGATCGCGTTCATTCCGCTGTTCGTCGGACTGGGCGTCGATTTCGGAATCCAGCTCAGCGTGCGGTTCAATGCCGAGCGGATCGACGGAAGCGCGACCCCGTTGGCGCTGCAACGCGCAGCGACCGCACTCGGAGCACCGCTGACGCTGGCGGCGGCAGCGATCGTGCTGGGACTCGCGGCATTCCTGCCCACGTCTTACGTCGGGATTGCCGAGCTTGGCGTGATCGCCGCGATCGGCATGGTGATCGCGCTGGCGCTGTCGGTCACCGTCCTGCCCGCGCTGATCGTGCTGCTGCGCCCGCCGCCGAGCGCGCGTGAGGTGGGTTTCGCCGCCGCGGCGCCGCTCGACAGGTTGCTCCATCGCCGCCGCAGTGCGGTGCTGTGGGGCTTCGGTATAGCGCTCGTCGGCAGCATTGCGCTGCTCCCGCTGGTGGTGTTCGACTTCGATCCGATGGCGATGCGCGACCAGAACGGGCCCGCCATGCGCACGCTCACGGACCTGACGCGCGATCCCGATCGTACGCCCGAGACGATCAGCGTGCTCGCCAGGGATGAGGCGGCCGCGCGCGGGCTCGTCGCGAAGATCGGTGCGCTGCGCGAAGTCCGCCAGGTCGTCTGGCTCGACAGCTTCGTGCCCCAGGACCAGCCGGCCAAACTCACCGCGATCACCGATGCGTCGACGGTCCTCGATTTCTCGATCAATCCGTTCGACGTCAGCCCGCCGCCTGGCGATGCAGCGCTGAAGGCGGCGGCCAGTACCCTTGCCGACAAACTGGCGACCACAGCCATTGCACACCCCGGACCGGGTGCTGCCGACGCGCTGCGCCTGTCCTCGACGATGCGCCGCCTCACGCAAGCCACGCCCGCGCAGCGCCGTGCGGCCGATGCGATGCTGTCGATGCCGCTCAAGGTCACGCTCGATCAGATCCGTGCGATCCTTCAGGCGCATGCCGTCGACCGGGCCTCGCTGCCCGCCGATCTCACGCACGACTGGAAGACAGCGGACGGACGCTACCGGATCGAGGTCACCCCTTCGGGCAACCCGCGCGACATCCGTGCAATGCGCGCGTTCGGCGATGCCGTCGGCAAGATCACCCCCGACATCTCGGGGCTTCCCGTGGTCACCCAGGCGGCGGGCGTTAGCATTGCGGGCGCGTTCATCGAGGCCGGGGTGATCGGGTTCGTCCTCGTCAGCCTGCTGCTGCTCTTCGCGCTGCGATCGGCGCGCGAGACGCTGTTCACGCTCGCGCCGGTGGTTCTTTCGATCTTCCTGACGCTGGGCACCTGCGTGGTGATCGGCCAGCCGCTGAATTTTGCGAACATCATCGCCTTCCCGCTTCTGTTCGGCGTCGGCGTCGCGTTCCATATCTACTTCGTGATGGCCTGGCGCGGCGGCGCGCGCGACTTGCTGCAGTCGAGCCTCGCGCGCGCGGTGCTGTTCAGCGCGCTTGCGACCGGCACCGCGTTCGGCAGCCTGTGGCTGTCCGACCATCCCGGCACTGCGAGCATGGGCAAGATCCTGATGATCTCGCTGGTCTGGACGCTGATCTGCGCGCTGGTGTTCGAGCCCGCACTGCTGGGCCCGCCGCGGGTGGCGGAGGAAGCGCGCGCAGGTTAGGACAGAGGCTGACTATCGGAGGTCCTCTGACCGATGCGCATTTGCCTGACCGTCGTTCTCGCTTTTTTCGCGTTTGCCCCCGGGCCGAATGCACACGCGCGGCCGCGTACGCTGCCATCATTCCAGGACTGCCCGTCGTGCGCGAAGATGGTCGTGCTGCCCGCCGCGCATTTCCTGATGGGCTCGCCGGCCGACGAACCCGGCCGCGGGCCTGACGAAGGGCCGCAAGTCGATGTCGAAGTCGGGCGTTTCGCGATCGCAGACGCGGACGTGACGCGCGCCCAGTGGCGCGCGTTCGTCGAGGATACCGGCAGGGCCGACGGCCTGGGCTGCGCGTATAGCGGTCTCCCCAAGGAGCAGGCCTCCGCCGCATCGTGGCGCAACCTCGGCTTCGCGCAAGGCGACGACGAACCGGTCGTCTGCGTCAGCTGGAACGAGGCGCAGGCCTACGTGCAGTGGCTGAGCCGCAAGACCGGCCGCGCCTACCGGTTGCCGACGGAGGCCGAATGGGAATACGCGGCGCGCGCCGGCACGAGCACGGCTTTCCCGTGGGGCAAGGATGCGTCCCACGATTGGGCCAACTACGGCGCGGACGCGTGCTGCACGCCTGCGACAGAAGGTGCGGACCGTTGGGTCAACACCTCTCCGATACGGTCATTCCCTCCTAACGGCTTCGGACTTTACGACATGATCGGAAATGTCTGGCAGTGGACCCAGGATTGCTATGTCGAAAGCCTCGCCGGTCGTCCCGCGGTCGCGTCGTCGGTCGAGCGCGACGGGTGCCAGTTTCGCGTCGCAAGGGGCGGAACCTGGGGTGATCCGCCCGTCCTGATCCGCTCGGCAAGCCGCAACTATGCCCCGCCGCCGGGCGATATCGTTGCCGAATATCGCAGCGCGGGTTTCGGTCTGCGCGTCGCGACGGACGTTACCAAGCGTTAGCCCGGCGGCCGATCAATTGCCCGGCGCGGCTTGAGCGGGCTTCGGCGCATCGGGGTCGGCTAGTGGATCCGACAATTCCGGCGCTGCCGAAACCTTCTGCCCCGGCACCGCGTTCGGCTTCGCCCCATCGGGCTTGGCGACGGGATCGGTCAGTTCCGGTCCCATCACATGCCGCTGGTGATGCTCCCTGAGGCCCGCGATCTCGCCCGCGCGGTCCTGCAGATAGACCGAGCGCAGCGTCGCGTAAGGATCGATCGCGGTTGCGAACAGCGTCTTGAGATCGCTCTCCGCATCGGCACGCTCCTGCAGGCCGCCGACCAGCGTCGTCGGTAACTGGTACACCCGCTGGTTGAAGGGCTTGCCGACCGCGAACGGCAGCACCGCACCGTCGGCCACGCTGCCGATCAGATCGCGCAAAGTCGTCGGTCCGACCAGCGGCAGGAACAGGTATGGCCCAGGCTTCACGCCGTAATAGCCGAGCGTGTCGCCAAAGCCGTTCGGCTCGTGAGGAAGCTTGAAGTACGGGCGCTTGGCGACGTCGAACAGGCCGCCCCAGCCCATGGTGGCATTGATCGTGAACCGCGCGAGCGTGCGCATCGCATGCTCGGGTCGGAACTGAAGCAGGTCGTTGAGGAACACCAGCGGTTCGGTCAGCATGCGCAGGATGTTGCGGATCCCGTCGCGCAGGAGCGACGGGACGGTGTGGCTGTAGCCCAGCGCGACCGGACGCAGGATCGCGTGGTCGACCTTCTCGTGCGCGCCGAACATGCTGCGATTGAACGATTCGAGCGGATCGCCCGGCGCATGTCCCTCGGCCCTGACCGGAGCGACCGGCGCGGCAGGAGCATCAGTCGTCGGCGTGGTCGCGGGATCGGCGAGCGGGTCCGAAAGCTCGGGCGTCGCGGCCGGCGGCGGCGCGCTGACCGGTGCCGGCTCGGCCAGAGCGATAACGTGAGTCGTCG
>CAJCHR010000378.1 GCA_903970225.1 Actinobacteria bacterium 21-64-8
CGAACTCTTGAAGAAAGTCGATTTCGTCTCGGTGGGGTCCAACGATCTGTTTCAGTTCCTGTTCGCGGTCGATCGCGGCAACGCCAAGGTGTCGGAACGGTTCGACACCATGTCGGCGCCGATCCTGCGGGCGCTGCGCGACATCGTGCGCAAGGCCCAGGCCGCCAAGAAGTCCGCTTCGCTGTGCGGCGAGATGGCGTCGAAGCCGATCGGCGCGCTGGCGCTGATCGCGCTGGGCTATCGTTCGCTGTCGCTATCGGCCACCGGGCACGGCCCGGTCAAGGCGCTGATCCTCGACCTCGACGCCAAGAAGGCCGAAGCGATGATGACGCCGCTGCTCGACGCGCCGTCCGGCTCCGTGTCGATCCGCCAGAAGCTGATCGAATTCGCCGATGCCGAGGGACTTTCGTTGTAGCGGCGCTCCACCTCCATGCCGCGCCCCCTTCGCCATTCGAGACCAAACCATGTCGATGCTCCCTGAAGCCAAACTTGATATCCTGCTGGCGCACCATGCCTCGCTCGAGAACCAGGTACTGGGCCAGCTCAACTCCGAGAACTACGTCAAGATCACGCGCGAGCTCGCGGAGCTCAATCCGCTGATCGACGCCGTCAAGGCCTACCGCGCCGCCAATGCCGAGATCGACGGCATCGACCAGTTGATCGCCGATCCCGCGACCGATTCCGAGATGCGCGCGATGGCGGAGACCGAACGCGGGACTTTGGCCGCGCGCAGCCTCGAGCTGGCGCAGCAGATCCGGGTGGCGCTGTTGCCCAAGGACGCGATGGACGACCGCAACGTGGTGCTGGAAATCCGCGCCGGCACCGGCGGCGACGAGGCCTCGCTGTTCGCCGGCGACCTGTTCCGGATGTACGAACGCTTCGCCGATCTGCAGGGCTGGAAGGTCGAGGTGATCTCGGCCAGCGAAGGCACCATGGGCGGCTACAAGGAAATCATCGCCGAAGTCCGCGGCCGCGGCGCGTTCGCGAAACTGAAGTTCGAGTCCGGCGTGCACCGGGTGCAGCGCGTGCCCGACACCGAGACCCAGGGGCGCGTCCACACCTCGGCGGCAACGGTTGCGGTATTGCCCGAAGTCGAAGAGGTCGATGTCGATATCAAGAGCGACGACCTCAAGATCGATACCATGCGCGCGCAGGGCGCCGGCGGCCAGCACGTCAACAAGACCGAATCGGCGATCCGCATCACGCATTTGCCGACCGGCATCGTGGTGATGATGCAGGACAGCCGTTCGCAGCACAAAAATCGCGCCTCGGCGATGAACATCCTGCGCTCGCGCATCTACGACGCCGAACAGCAGCGCATCAACGCGGCGCGCTCGGCCGATCGTCGCGAGAAGGTCGGCTCCGGCGACCGCTCCGAACGCATCCGCACCTATAATTTCCCGCAAGGCCGTGTCACCGATCATCGCATCAACCTCACGCTCTACAAGCTGCCGCAGGTGATCGCGGGCGAAGCGCTCGGCGAACTGGTCGATGCGCTGACCACCGAACACCAGGCAGCCCAGCTCGCCGCCCAGGGCGCCGCGGCGTGAGCGCCGGCAACACCGCCGGGCAAACCATCGAGACCGCACGGCGTGCCCTGACCGCGCGCTTCCAGGCCAACGCGATCGATTCGGCGGAGCTCGATGCGCGGCTGCTCGCAGGCGCCGTGCTGGGGCTCGACCTGACCGGCATGATCACGGCCGCCGACCGGCGGCTCACGGCGGACGAATCAACTCGCCTCGACCGATTCGCGCAGCGCCGTCTCGCGGGCGAGCCGGTGGCGCGGATTCTCGGCCACAAGGAATTCTGGGGACTGTCGTTGCAGCTATCGCCGGCGACGCTGGTGCCGCGGCCCGATACCGAGGCGGTGGTCGAGCTCGCGCTGGAGATGCTGCGCGCTGGCGGCACGGCCAATCGCCCGCTCCGAATAGCCGATCTGGGCACCGGTTCGGGCGCGATCCTGCTGGCGCTGTTGTCGGAGCTGCCGCAGGCCCGCGGGTTCGGCACCGACATATCTGCGCAGGCCTTGCAGACCGCGTCCGCCAATGCCGCGCATGCGGGGCTCGCCGGTCGCGCGACGTTTATCGCGTGCGATTATGCGGCCGGGCTGTCCGGCCGGTTCGATCTGATCGTGTCCAATCCGCCCTATATCCGCTCAGTCGATATCGGCGGCCTCGCCGCCGAGGTCCGGGATTACGACCCGCTCGCAGCCCTCGACGGCGGTGCCGATGGGCTTAACGCCTATCGCGCGCTGATTCCGCAGGCTGTTGGTGTTCTGGCGCCAGGCGCCGTTCTGGTTGTGGAGGCCGGGCAAGGCCAGAGCGGCGACATTGAAGCTTTGATGACGGCGGCGGGATTAACCCACGAGCGAGCGCCCAAATCCGATCTGGCGGGGATTCCGCGGGCGGTCGCGGGGCGGAAATTGCCCCCATAAAGCCTGATTATGGTGCAAAAAAACCACTTGGAATATCCGGCGGGAGCGACTACCTTCCGCTCACAACGTCGGTCCAGGGTTTGCTGGCCTCGTAGATGCCCCTCAGGGATATTGCGGGTAAAGGCCGGAGTTCTCAGAGCGAGAGCCCGCTCCGATTGAAAGGTTCCTAAACGCAGGTCCAGTTGAGCGCGATGGCTTTAG
>CAJCHR010000379.1 GCA_903970225.1 Actinobacteria bacterium 21-64-8
TCCGCACGCCGGCGGGGATGGCGATGATGTTCCGCCACAAACAGTTCAACTGGAACTACTTCACCGAGGAGGTGCCCACGCTGCGCAACCGCAAGCTCTACTGGCCGCGCGGCAAGGGGCTGGGCGGGAGCAGCGCGATCAACGGCATGGTCTACGTACGCGGTGACGCGCGCGACTTCGACCACTGGCGCGATCTCGGCAATCCGGGCTGGGGCTGGGACAACGTGCTGCCCTATTTCAAGCGCTCGGAAGCCAACGATCGCGGCGCCGACGCCTTTCACGCTGCCGACGGGCCGATGGCGGTCAGCGATCCGGTGGTGATCCACCCCGCGATACGCGCGTTCATAGCTGCGGCCGACCAGTGCGGCATCCGCACTCTGGGCGACGTCAACGCGGGCGACCAGGACGGGGCCGGACTCTTGCAGTTCACGATCCGCAACGGCGTGCGCGAGACCAGCTACGATGCCTTCTTGCGCCCGGTGCGCGATCGGCGAAACCTGGTCATCAAGACCGGTGCATCGGTGAATCGCGTGCTGTTCGACGGGCGCGACGCAACCGGTGTCGAGATCGTCGAAGACGGCCGCACGGTCCAGACATCCGCCAGGCGCGAAGTGGTGCTGTGCGCCGGCGCGCTGAGTTCGCCACATCTGTTGATGCTTTCTGGCATCGGCAACGGTGCGATGCTGGCCCAGCACGGCATCCCGGTGCTCGCCGACCGCCCCGGTGTCGGCCAGAACCTGCAGGATCACTTCTCGGCCCGCGTCCAGGCGCGCGCTACGCCGGCGGCCTCGTACAACCGGCACCTGCTGGGCTTGCGCAAATACTGGCAGGGCGCGCGCTACGTGCTGCGGAAAAAGGGTTATTTGACGCTCGGCTCGTCGGTCGCCGCCGCTTTCGTCAAGAGCAGCGACGCGGTGGAATACCCCGACCTCGAGCTGAGCTTTCGGCCTTACACCTACACTCACCTGCCCTCGGGTAAGGTGATGGTCGATCCTTTCGACGCGGTCAGCGCCTCGGTCTACCGCGTGCGGCCCAAGTCACGCGGCGAGATCCTGCTGCGCTCGCCCGATCCTGCGCAGCCTCCGGCGTTCCACCCCAACTACCTCAGCGACCCGGAGGACATCGCGGCGACGATCTCGGGACTGCGTACGTTGCGCAAGATCATGGCGACGGCACCGCTCGCTGCCGGCCTGCGCGGCGAGACCGTCCCCGGCGCAGACCTGACCACCGACGCGCAACTGACCGACTACATGGAGCGCGAAGGCCACTGCGCGTTCCATCCGGCCGGCACCTGCAAGATGGGCAGCGATCCCCTGGCGGTGGTGGACGCGCGGCTGCGGGTGATCGGGGTCGAGCGGCTGCGGGTGATCGATGCCTCGATCATGCCGGTGGTCACCTCGGGCAACACCAACGCCCCCGCGATCATGATCGGCGAAAAGGGTGCCGACATGATCCGGCAGGACCGCGTCGCCGCGCGCGAGCTGACAGCCGTCGCCGCATGACTTCCAACCTCCGTGAGGCCGATCGCGTGCCATTCTTCCCCTCGCATTCCGCCGGCGCCGGCCCCCGCGACCTGTTCGCGCGCTACCCCGAGATATACGGGCCGTGGGCCAAGATGAGCGAGGCGCTGATGAACGGCTCGTCGCCGCTCAGCGACGGCCAGCGCGAGCTGATCATGGCTTATGCTGCGGGCGTCGCGGGCTGCGACAACGTGCGCATCGCCCATTCGGAGGTTGCCTATGCCGCGGGGATCGAATGTGGCCTGGTCGACCAGCTGCTGGAGGACCCCGACACAGCACCGGTCGATGCACGGCTGCGGCCGCTGCTCGCTTTCGTGAAGACACTGGCGATCGCGCCCGGCGATCTCACGCAGGCCGACGCCGATGCGGTGTTCGCCGCCGGCTGGGACGAGAAGGCGCTGCACGATGCGATCGCGATCACCGCGCGCGCCGCGTTCATGCAGCGGCTGGTCCAGGGACACGGCTTCGTGCCCCTCTCGCAGGAAGAGGCCGCCCGCCGCGCCGCCGATCGCACGCGGCTTGGTTACGTCAACCTCTTCCCGCAATTTCGCGCCGAACCGTGACGTGCCTCGGTATGCAAGAGACTGAATGGAACGAACGACATGAGTGACCTCAGCACACGGCGCGACAGCGCCGACACATCGCGCTCCTACCCTGCGGTCGGCCTGCTGATCGACGGCGAGTGGATCTATGATCGGCCGGCGTGCGCGCACGTGATAAACCCGAGCGACGAGCGCGTGCTCGGCCCGGTTCCTGGCGCCACCGACGGCGATTACGAGCGCGTGCTGGCGGCGGCGCAGCGCGGCTTCGATCTGTGGCGCAAGGTGCCCCCGCTCGAGCGCGCGGCGGTACTCCAGCGCGCGGCCGCGCTGGTGCGCGAGCGGATCGAGCTGATCGCGACCACGATCACGCTCGAACAGGGAAAGCCGATCCACGAAGCCCGCGGCGAAGTGCTGCGCGCAGCGACGTTCCTCGATTGGGATTCGGCGCAGCTCCAGCGCACTTACGGCCGGATCGTGCCCTCGGCCTATCCGCTGCGCCAGATGGTGGTGCGCGAACCGATCGGCCCGGTCGCGGCGTTCACGCCATGGAACGTCCCGATCAGTGCCCCGTCGCGCAAGCTCAGCGGCTCGATCGCGGCGGGCTGCTCGGTGATCATCAAGCCGGCCGAGGAGACCCCGGCGGGCGCCTGCCTGTTCGCGCAATGCTTCATCGATGCGGGGCTACCGAACGGCGTGCTCAATGTGATCTTCGGTCCCCCGGCGGAAGTCTCGAAGCGTCTGATCGGCTCGCCGGTGATCCGGATGATCACGCTGACGGGCTCAGTCAACGTCGGCAAGACGCTCACACGGCTGGCCGCGGAGGGCATGAAGCCGGTGCTGATGGAGCTCGGCGGCAACGCCGCAGCGCTGATCGACGAGGATGTCGATCCGATCAAGGTCGCCGCACTGGCCGGAGAAGCCAAGTTCCGCCTCGCCGGCCAGTATTGTACGGCGCCTTCGCGGTTCCTGATCCATCGCAGCATCTACCGCGAGTTCGTCGACGCGTTCGCAGAGCACGCGAAGGCGCTCAAGGTCGGCGACGGCTTTGCCGAGGGCGTGCAGATGGGCCCGCTGGTCAACGAGCGGCGGCTGAGCGCGATGCAGGGCCTGGTCGACGATGCAGTCAAGCGCGGCGCGAAGGTGGACGCGGGCGGCCAGCGGATCGGCAACGCCGGCTGCTTCTACGAGCCGACGATCCTATCGAACGTGCCGCTCGATGCCGATGCGATGCGCCTCGAGCCGTTCGGGCCGCTGGCAGCCTGCGCACCGATCGACAGCATGGACGAGGGGCTGGCGATCGCCAACAGTCTCGAACTGGGCCTTTCGGGCTTCGTGTTCACCAATTCCGGGCTGCAGGCGGACCGATTGGCGAGCGAGATGCAGTGCGGGTCGGTCGGCATCAACGTCTTCACCAGCCCGGCAGCGGAAGCGCCGTTCGGCGGATACAAGGAAAGCGGGATCGGCCGAGAAGGCGGCGAGGAATCGCTCGATTCGTACACGATCAGCAAGACCGTCCTGCAGCAGATGGTCCGGATCTGACGGAAGCGGCGCATGACCTTACCGCCCGTTGCGCCCAGGACGATCGTCCAGAAGATCCTCGACGCGCACCAGATCCACGAGGAAGGCGGGCGGCGGCTGATCTATGTCGATCGCCTGATCCTCGCCGACACCGCGGTGCCCGCGTTCCGCACCGTCGCGGCACGCGGCTTCGCGATGCGCCGCCCGGGCCAGGCGCTGGTGATCCCCGATCACTATACGCCCAGCGTCGGGCCGACGCTGGCCGACGTGCCCGACGAGGAACGACGCGCGCAGATCCGCAACAGTGAGGCGCTGGGCCCGCAGATCGGCATCGCGGTGTTCGGGCTCGGCGATCCGCGGCGCGGCATCCAGCACGTCGTCTCGACCGAGCAAGCCTATGCGCAGCCTGGCGTGACGCTGGTGGCAGCGGATTCGCATACCTCGACGCAAGGCGCAGTCGGGGCACTCGCGTTCAGCATCGGCCCCGACCTGCCGCACGTGATCGCTACACAGTGCATATGGCTCAAGACGCCGCGGATGATGCGGATCACGCTCGATGGCGAACTCGCGGCTGGCGTGACGCCAAAAGACGTCGCGCTCGCGCTGGTCGCGAAAGTCGGGGTCAGCGGGGCCGCGGGTTACGGAATCGAATACGCGGGCAGCTTCATCAGGGGGCTGAGCCTCGAAGGCCGGATGACGATCTGCAACCTGACCGCCGAGATGGGCGCGCTGATGGGCATCGTCGCGCCCGATGCGCGCACGTTCGCATACTTGCGCGGCCGTCCGTTCGCGCCCGACGATGGCCAGTGGGACGCGGCGGTCGCGTTCTGGTCGACACTGCCGACAGATGCCGGCGCGGTGTTCGATCACGAAGTGACGCTTGACGTGGCCTCGGTCGAGCCGATGGTGACGTGGGGCAACAGCGTCGGCAACGTGGTCGCGATCGGCGGGATCGTGCCGGACCCGGCGGCCGAGCCCGATCCGGACCGCCGCGCGCAGATGATCAGGTCGCTCGACTACATGGGT
>CAJCHR010000380.1 GCA_903970225.1 Actinobacteria bacterium 21-64-8
CACGCGGGAACGGCACCTCGCCCGCCATGCCCGCCGAAGCGGCGTAGCGCGCGAGCAGCGCCTCCTTCCAGTGCAGGCGTTGCAACTGCCACACGCCGAGCCAGACCATCAGGCCGACCGCGGCGAGCACCAGCACTGTCGGCAACAGGGGCAAGCGGCGCATCGCGCGCTGCCCGACCCGGGCTTCGGCCAGCCTACTCGACCACGGCGCCCCAGTTGCCCCACACGTAAACCGCGACGAACAGGAACAGCCAGACCACATCGACGAAGTGCCAGTACCACGCGGCTGCTTCGAACCCGAAGTGCTGGCGCGGAGTGAAATCGCCGTTGTACGTGCGCTTGAGGCAGATGATCAGCATGATCGTACCGACGATCACGTGGAAACCGTGGAAGCCCGTCGCCATGTAGAACGCCGAGCCATAGGTGTTCGTGCCGAAGGGGAACGGCGCGTGCAGGTACTCGAACGCCTGGATCGAGGTGAACAGCAGGCCGAGCAGGATCGTCGCCCACAGGCCCTTCTTGAGGCCGTCGCGATCGCCGTGGATCAGGCAATGGTGTGCCCAGGTCACGGTTGTGCCCGAACACAGCAGGATCAGCGTGTTGAGCAGCGGCAGGTCGAACGCATCGAGCACGTGCTCCACGCCCTTGGGCGGCCACTGCCCGTCGACCACGGTCGCGAGCTTGGAGGGAAACAGCGAGAAATCGAAGAACGCCCAGAACCAGCCGACGAAGAACATCACCTCGGAGGCAATGAACAGGATCATGCCGTAGCGCTGGTGAAGCTGCACGACGGGCGTGTGATCGCCGGCCTTGGCCTCACCCACGATCTTGGAGAACCACTGGTACATCGCGAACAGCAGCACCGCCATGCCGATCGGCGCGACGAAATGCCCGGCCGGAAGCTTGTGCATGAACAGCACCATGCCGGTGGTGAACGTCAGCGCGCCGATCGTCGTCAGCAGCGGCGCGATGTCGGGCGGCAGGATGTGATAATCGTGGTTCTTGGTACCGGACATCGTCCCCATCATCCCGTTTTTGCGCACCGCTGCCGCAGGCGCGTAGCTTTGAATGAAGGCCATATCGATCCCGCCGCGCACGGTCCAGAGAGATTGCGCGCAGATTTGCTGCAAGCGCGATGTCGGACGAAATTTTCGGCGATTGTCATCCGAAGCTTGCGTGCTCTTGCACGGGACAGGCAAGGCTCCGCGAAATTGCCGCCGCTGGCGCAGCCGGGGGGCCATCGCCGATCGGTTCCGGTCGGGCGAAGCAAGGAGGCCGGGATGTTAGAGCGCGTTGCCGATGACGACCTGCCGCACATCGTGGCCTTGATGAACCGCGCCTATCGCGGTTCGGGCGCGTCGGCAGGCTGGAATTCCGAAGCGGGCTACATTTCCGGCGATCGCACGACAGAGAGTCTTCTCAAAGCGGACTTGCTCGCCAAACCAGACGCATCGTTCTTCAAGTGGATCGCGCCTTCGAGCGGCCAGATATCGGGCTGCGTCTGGCTGGAGCCGGAGGCGGATGGCGCATGGTATCTCGGTTCGCTCGCGACCGATCCGGACCAGCAGAACGCCGGCCTCGGCAAGACGCTTCTGTCTGCCGCCGAGGCGTGGGTCCGCGAACAGGGCGGCACGCGCGTCCGGATGACGGTCGTGAACGTCAGGGACACGCTGATCGCCTGGTATGTTCGGCGCGGCTATCGAACGACGGGCGAGACTCAGCCGTTTCCGTACGGCGACAATCGATTCGGCACGCCCTTGCGTGACGATCTTGCGTTCGTCGTTCTGGAGAAGGTGCTGGAACCCGTTTGAGCCAGCATCGCGCGCGGGCTTCGCCAGATTCGGCCTGAGCTGGGCCACGAGTCGCCGACGCAACCAAATGCGATGTTCGCGCGATTCACCGAGTCATGGATGATATCGCGCACCCGGGTGACCCCGTAATAGGCCCAGAAGCCCCGCTCCCAGGACCTCGGCGCCACTGGCTGCGCAACACCCTGCTGGCGATCGTCGGCATCGTCTTTGCCGTCTGGCTGGTGCTGTTCATCACCAAGGGCCGCTTCCTCAAGCATCCGTTCGAGCGCATCGCCGGATCGCTGACCGGCCGTACGATCACCGTCGGCGGTGACTTCCAGCTCTATTTCGCGCCGCTCAGGATCAAGTTCTACGCCGAACGCCTGAACGTCTCGAACCCCGCCTGGGCCGCCGCAAAGCCGCTGTTCACCGCCGACAAGCTCGACGCGCGCATCGCGCCGCTCTCGCTGCTGTTCGGGCGGCGGCATCTCTATTCGCTCGATCTGGCAAATGGCGCGGTCGATCTCGAGTGGGACAAGGCGCACGACCGCAACACCTGGACGTTCGGCGATCCCAACGTCCACGGCAAGCCGCTGCAATTCCCCACGATCGATCAGGCGACCGTGACCGGCACGACGCTGCATTACGGCGATCCGAAGATGCCGCTGCTCGCCGACCTCAAGATCGATCCGATCACCTCGACGAACGGGAGGATCGGCCAGGCGGTCTCGGTGTCCGGGACCGGCCGCGTGCGCACCACGCCGTTCCGGGTCGACGCGCGGCTGCTGTCGCCCGACGCCACGGTCAATCGCGGCAAGAACGAGATAGCACTGCGGGCATGGGCGGCGAACAACGTGATCGACGTATCCGGTACCCTGCCGTCAATCGCCGGGATCGAGGGCGTGCCGCTCGACGTGCACGCGACCGGGCGCAACCTGGCCGAACTGCTTCACATCATCGGCGTCGCGATCCCGCAAACGCGCCATTACACTTTGCGCGGACAACTGGTCGAAGACGGCAGCACTTACAAGTTCACCCGGTTGCGCGGCCGATTCGGCGATTCCGATGTGGCCGGCACACTGACCGTGACCAACGGCAAGCGCCTGCGGCTGGATGCGGACCTGACCACACAGCAACTCGACATCGTCGATGCTTCGCCGTTCCTTGGCTACGATCCGGACATCGTCGCCAGCAAGGGTGCGGTTGCGGCTGCCGCGGCCACCGGCGCGGGCCCGCGGCGGATCATTCCCGATACCAAGCTGCCGATCGAGACGATGCAGCAGTTCGACGCCGGACTGGACTGGAAGGTCCACGTCGTGAAATCGCGCAACGTGCCTATCTCCAACGTCGCGCTGAAGCTGACGCTCGATCATGGCCGGCTGGCCGCTTCACCGCTCAAGTTCTCGATGGCGCGCGGCGACCTGACCTCGGACATCGTGTTCGACACGCGCCAGCGGCCGAGCGCCGACAGCTACGACATCCGCCTGTCGCCCACGCCGATGGGACGTCTGCTCGCCGGCTACGGCGTGGTCGAGGCGGGGACGACGGGCACGATCAAGGGCCGGATCAAGCTCGAGGGGCGCGGCGACACGATCCACGATTCGCTGGCGAGCGCGTCGGGACGGATCGCGTTCGTGATCCCCAAGGGCACGCTGTGGGCAAGGAACGCGCAGCTCTCAGAGCTCGATATCGGCACGTTCGCGCAGAAGATGTTCGAGGGGAAGCTCAAGGACCCGGTCGCGCTCAATTGCGGACTGATCGCGTTCACCGCGCGCGGCGGCATCGCCGCCGCCGACCCGATCCTGATCGATACCAGCAAGAACGTGATCACCGGCAAGGGCGGCTTCAGTTTCCGCGACGAAGCGATCGACCTCGCCTTTCGCGCCGACGGCAAGAAATTCAGCCTGTTCTCGCTGCAATCGCCGGTGGGCATCGATGGGACGTTCGCCAAGCCCGGGCTCAATGTGCTCAGCAGCGCCTTGTTCGCGCGCGCCGGCGCGGCGGCCGGACTGTCGCTGGTGGCGACCCCGGTCGCGGGGCTGCTCGCGTTCGTCGATATCGGCGATGCCAAGGCTGCGGCATGCGGCCCGGTGCTCGCCGGCGCGCATGCAGCCGCGCAGGAGACCGCCAAGGGCAAGCCGCGCAAGGACGTGGGCAACGGGCATACCGATGTGAAGTGAGACGGGTTGGGTACGCGCGCCAACGCCCCCCCCAGGACCCGGCCTATTTGAACTCGTGGAACGTGTAGCTCAGCGTGATCTGGCCGACGTCGTGCGCGTCCTCGTCCTTGGTGATCTTGGGATCGACATAGAAGATCACCGGCATGGTCACTTCCTGGTGCGGCGCGAGGGTCTGCTGGGTGAAGCAGAAGCACTGCACTTTGTTGAAGAAGCTCGCCGCCTGCTCGGGCTCGATATTGTAGCTCGCCTGGCCCACGATCGTCCGGTCCGAATCGTTGCGCGCGCGGAACAGCGCGAGGCGACGTTCACCCAGCGGTATGGTGATGATGCTCTGCTCGGGCGTGAACTTCCACGGCATGCCGCGATCGACGTTGGCATCGAAGCGGATCTGGATCGTCTGCCCGGAGACTTTGACCGCCGCCGCCTCGGCCTCGGTGGCGCGCGCGGGGGTGCCGTTGAAGCCGGTCTTCTGGCAGAAGATCCGGTACATCGGCACCGCGGCGTAACCCAGCCCGAGCATCGCGAGCGCCACGCCCACGAAGATCGCGCCGACCTTGCGGTTGCGCAGCGCCAGTTCGGCGGTCGTCATCGGCTATTTGCTCATCTTCGCGATCGAGATGAAGAACACCAGCACCACGAACGCCACGAGCAGCCCGCCAACCACGAGGTTGCGCTGCTTGCGGATCTTGGTGATCCGCGCGGTCTCTTCGGGGGAAAGCTGCTGCATCATCCGATCCATCCCAATTGCCCGGCGAACCGGTCGGCCACGAGCGCGCCGAACAGCGCGAACAGGTAGATTATCGAGAACGCGAACATCTGCTTCTCGGGCTTCATCGTGTCGTCCGGCCCCTCACGGCGCCGCAGGCCGACGCGCACCCCGAATGCGAGGAACGCGAGGCTCAGCACCGCTGCGCTGATGCCGTAGACGATCCCCGTCCCACCGATCCACCATGGGATAAGGCTGAGCGGCAGCAGGATCAGCGAATAGACCAGGATCTGGCGCCGCGTCGATCGCTCACCCGCGACCACCGGCATCATCGGAATGCCGACCTTGGCGTAATCGCTCTGGACGAACAACGCGAGCGACCAGAAGTGCGGCGGGGTCCAGAAAAAGATGATCGCGAACAGCGCGATCGGCATCGCGGTGATGTGGCCTGTGGCCGCGACCCATCCGATCAGCGGCGGAAACGCGCCCGCGCCGCCGCCGATGACGATGTTCTGCGGCGTGCGCGGCTTGAGCCAGATCGTGTAGACCACCGCGTAATAGATGATCGAAATCAGCAGGATTGCGGCCGCCAGAACCGAGATCGCAAGGCCCATCAGCAGCACCGAGGCCGCGCAGATGCCGACCCCGAAATCGCGCGCGCTGGTGCGCTCCATGCGGCCTCCGGGAAGCGGGCGCCCGGCGGTGCGCTTCATGCCCGCGTCGAGATCGGCTTCCCACCACTGGTTCAGCGCCGCAGCGCCGCCCGCGCCGACCGCGATGCACAGGATCGCGGTGAACGCGAGCACCGGGTGGATCCGCACCGGCGCGGCAATCAGCCCGCACAGGCCGGTGAAGATGACGAGGCTCATCACCCGCGGCTTGGTCAGCGCGAAGAAATCGCGCCAGTCCGCGGGGAGCAGGAGAGGGCCGGGAGGTGTGGTGGCGGGGGCGGTCATGTGTGGGCCGGCCTATAGTCCGGTGCGGTTCGGGAAGGAAGGGCGAGTGCGCCGGCTAACTTATCCCTCTCCTACACGTACTCGTCACCCTGAACTTGCTTCAGGGTCCATGGTGCGGCCGGGTGCTTAGTGAGCGAGTGCGTACCCAGCTCCCGTTGGGCAGTGAAGCACGACGGGGGGGAGGCCGTGCCCAAGGATAAATGGATCCTGAAACAAGTTCAGGATGACAACCTGGGGAAACTCGGCTTGCTTTACGCACTCCAGCGGATCGGAAAACTCTCGGGCACGCCGCGCTTCGTCACGATCGGGCCGGCTTTTTCCAGGTTCGGCAGGCGCAGGATCTGACGCATGATCTCGCCCAGCATCGGCTTGGCGATCGGGCGGCCGAGGCACTCGTGCAATCCCTGCCCCAGCACGAAGTTGTCCGCCTGCGAGCGGGTTACATTGAACTTCGTCGGGTCGGGCACGCTGGCCGGATCCTGCATCGCCGAATGGCCCATCACCAGAACCGTCGTGCCCGGCTCCACCCACCGCGCGTGTTCGGTGCCCCCGGAAAGCTCGGTGCGCGTGTGGCAGGTGCGGAAGAACCACGGAAACGCGGGCCGGAAGCGCAGCGCCTCGAGCACGAACGCATCCACCGCCTCGGGCGCCTCTTCGCGCGCGACTCGCTGCGCCTCGGCGAGCATGTCGGGGCGTTCGAACAGTTCGGCGAGCGCGTTGCACAGCGTGAACGAGGTCGTCTCGACGGTGCCTATCAGCAGGCCGCCGAGATTGAGGATCACCTTGGCGATCGGAAACTTGAGCGCGCCCGAAAAGCTGAGCTTGAGCAGGCGCGTCACCGGATCGTCGGGGCCCATGCCCAGCCTGGCCGGGATCGCGCGCTTGGCCACCACGATCGCGAGGTTGATGCCGACTTTCTTGATCGCGTTCTCGCGCTCGCTGACGATCTCGGCTGCGTCCGGCTGCTCGTCGAACGACTGGTTGTGGAACGCATCGACCTGGTTCCAGTAGCTCCAGTCGATCAGGTCCTGCGCCTCGATGCCCTTGAAGCCGAAGAATTCACGAACGACTTCGACCGGGACCATGCGCGTGACCGCCTGCGGCAGGTCGATGTAGCCCTTGCCCTGCGAGAGCAGATTTTGCGCGGTGTCGGCGGTAAAGCTGCGGATCTTGGGAATCCGCTCGAAATCGAGGATCGCGCGCATGATCGACTTGTCGCGCCAGTGATCGGCGGTGTCGTCCTGCGCCATGAAGTAATCGCCCTGCTTGGGC
>CAJCHR010000381.1 GCA_903970225.1 Actinobacteria bacterium 21-64-8
GGCGACATCGGCCAGCACTTCCCGCCCAGCGATGAGCGGTGGGCGGGCGCCGCATCCGATCAGTTTCTGCGTCACGCCGTAAAGCTCGCCGCGGAGGCGGGTTATGCGCTCGGGAACGCCGATGTCACGATCGTCTGCGAGGCACCGAAGATCGGTCCGCATCGCGAGACGATGCGCGCGCGGCTGGCCGAGATCATCGGTACCGATGTGGCGCGGATCAGCGTAAAGGCGACCACGACCGAGGGACTCGACGCTCCCGGACGGCGCGAGGGCATCGCCGCCCAGGCCGTCGCCACGCTCGAGAGGCTCTGAAAGGATTTCGCCGATGCGCCCAGTCGCCCTGTTCACCGCCGCGCTGCTTGCCACGCAGCCCGGAATCGCCTCCGCGCAGGACAATCGTTGCCTGACCACCGGCGAGTTCGCGGCGGTGACGCAGTTCGCGCTGCCGAGCGCGATTCAGGGTGCCGCGGTGCGCTGCGACGGCGCGCTGCCGCCGCGCTCGTTCCTGCAGAGCGAAGGCCCGGCGATGGCTGCCCGTTACGCCGAGGCGAGCCGCGATAGCTGGCCCCGCGCGAAAGCGGCGTTCCTGCGCGCGGGCGGGGCGTCCAGCGGAAAAGGCGCAGATGTCGCTCTGCTCGGGGCGCTGCCCGACTCTTCGCTTCAGAAGGTGCTCGATGGGATCATCCAAGGCGTGGTCGTCGCCAAGCTCCCTCTTGAGCATTGCGTGACGGTCGATCGTCTGTTCGCGAATCTCGCGCCGCTGCCTGCGGCCAACATCGCAGGTGTGGTCGCGATCGTCGTCGGGCTGGTCACCGAGAAGAAGGGCGGCAAGCTCGGCCCCATCACGATCTGCGAGAATTGAGCGATGGGCCCGCATCTGCTTCCCGATGACATCGTCGCGCTCGCCGAACGGGTGGTGAAGGAAAATCTCGCGATCGGCCGCACCGTAGCGCTTGCCGAAAGCTGCACCGGCGGGCTGGTGGCCGCCGCACTGACCGAGATCGCCGGATCGTCTGCCGTGCTCGATCGCGGGTTCGTGACGTATTCGAACGAGGCCAAGCGCGAACTGCTGGGCGTTCCGGAAAACATCATCGATGCCTTCGGCGCGGTATCGGCTGCTTGCGCCTGGTCGATGGCGCGCGGCGCCTTGAAGCACAGCCGTGCGGACGTTGCGGTCGCGATCAGCGGGATCGCCGGACCGGATGGCGGCAGTGAACTCAAGCCGGTCGGAACGGTCGTATTCTCACGCTGCCTGCGCGGCGAGGAAGACCACGAAACCACCGCAGACGAACGCCTGCTCGACGGCAGCAGCCGCGCCACGGTGCGCCATCAGGCGACGATCTGCGCGCTGGAGCTGCTGCTGCCTTAAGGGGAACGGTGGGCGGGGCTCCCGCTCCCGTCTGCCTTCAGCCTGTTCAGTGGCTGTCCTAAATTGAGCTGTGCGCCAAGCTCACAGCAGTAAACCGGCCCTTCGCCAAGCTCAGGCCACTTTCGACCCGTAGAGCACAGCCGCTCGCGTCTCGAACGCGGCGACCATCTTGCGGAACGCCTTGTCGAAATACTGCCCCGCGATCTTCTCGAACAGCGGGTTGCGGAACGCGAATTTGACGTCGAACACGATCTCGCAGCTGTCGGCGCCTATCGCGCGGAACTGCCAGTGGTTGTCGAGGTCGCGCAGCGCGCCGTCGACGTAGTGCACGCGCAGTTCGCCCGGTCGGCGCTTCTCGATGCGCGAGGTGAACTTCTCCTTGATCATGCTGAATCCCACCAGCATGTCGGCGATCATCTCGGTCTCGCTGTTAGACCTGACCCGCGTCGCCACCACCCACGGCAGAAACTCTGGATAGCGCGCGACATCGGCGACGAGGTCGAACATCTGCTCGGCGGAATAGGGCAGCCGGCGCGTTTCGTGGATGCCGGGCATTAGGCTACTGCCTCTGGCGAAGCCCCACCTACCCAAACCCGCTCATGCTGAGCTTGTCGAAGCACACGCGCATTGCGGGCCCCAAGGGGCCTGAACCGCGCGCGGCCTTCGACAGGCTCAGGCTGAGCGGAGTCTGGGTGCTTAGAAAAAGAAAACCTCAAACTGCGCCCGCCTTCGCCAGTTTGACCGCCCTCGCCGCGCGCATTTCGGCAAAATCCTTGCCGGCATGGTAGCTCGACCGCGTCAACGGCGATGCCGCGACCTGCAGGAAGCCCTTGGCGCGCGCGATCGCGCCGTAAGCCGAAAATGCCTGCGGCGTGACGAACTCGATCACCCTGGTGTGCCTGGGCGTGGGCTGGAGATACTGGCCCATCGTCAGGAAATCGATGTCGGCGCAGCGCATGTCGTCCATCACCTGATGCACTTCCAGCCGCTCCTCGCCGAGCCCGAGCATCACGCCCGACTTGGTGAAAATCGCCGGATCATGGCTCTTCACATCTTCGAGCAACCGGAGCGAGGCGTAGTACCGCGCACCCGGCAGGATCGTCGGATAAAGCCGTGGTACGGTCTCGATATTGTGATTGTAGACGTCCGGACCGGCGACGACGATCGACTCGATCGCGGCGCGTGCCTTGTTGCGGAAATCGGGGGTCAGGATCTCGATCGTGGTCGATGGCGTCGTCCGGCGCAGCGCCTCGATCACCTTGACGAACTGGTGCGCGCCGCCGTCGGGCAGATCATCGCGATCAACGGACGTGATCACGATGTGCTCCAGCCCCAGCTTCGCGGCCGCTTCGGCGACATGCTCGGGCTCGGCCTGATCGACCGCACGCGGCATGCCGGTCTTGACGTTGCAGAACGCACAGGCACGGGTGCAAGTGTCGCCCAGGATCATCACCGTCGCGTGCTTCTTGGTCCAGCACTCGCCGATGTTCGGGCAGGCGGCCTCTTCGCACACGGTGTTGAGATTGAGCGTCCGCATCAGCTCGCGCGTTTCGCGGTACCCTTCGGATGTGGGGGCTTTGGCCCGGATCCAGTCGGGCTTGCGTTGACGTTCGGGCTTCGGTGCGTTGGCGAGATCGTTCATCTGGCCCAGATAGTCGCGGCGCTGCGCCCTTGCCAGCCCGATTATCGTGCGTATTGCACCTGCGAAGACCGTGAACGGAGTCCAGCTTTGTCCGAAACACCCTCTCCCACCCTAGAACACCTTCTCGCCGGCTATCGGCGCTTCCGGGAAACCGGGTGGGCGCGCCGGCGCGAGCGCTGGGCGACATTGCGCGACGGGCAGGAACCCAGGGTCCTGATCATCTCGTGCTCCGACAGCCGGGTCGATCCCTCGCAGATTTTCGACGTCGATCCGGGCGAGATCTTCGTGGTGCGCAACATCGCCGCACTGGTGCCTCCGTTCGAGACCACACCGGGCCGTCACGGCGTCTCGGCCGCGCTCGAATATGCGGTACAGGTGCTCAAGGTCGACGAGATCGTGGTGATGGGCCACGGCATGTGTGGCGGCTGCCGCGCGGCGCTGACGCAAGAAATGCTTGGGGCCGAGCCGGGTTCGGGCGGGTTCGTCGCCAACTGGATCTCGATGCTCGACGACGCGCGCGATCCGATCGCCGAGCGGCTCGGCACCGCTGGCCGCGAAGCCGAGCGGGCGATGGAGCATGCCGCCGTCAAAGTGAGCCTGGCCAATTTGCGCACGTTCCCGTGCGTGCGTCAGAAAGAGCGCGAAGGCACGCTCAAGCTGCGCGGTGCATTCTTTGCGATCTCGGACGGAATGCTGCATCTGCTCGACGAATCAAGTGGCGAGTTCGAACCGGCACATTGACGAATAGCGCCTCCCCGAGCGAACCCCGGGGAGGACCATCAGGCTATTACTGTGTCGCCGGTGCCGGAGCTGCAGCGGGCGCAAGCTTGGTATCGGCGTAAGCAGCCCACAGCTTGGCGATCGGCGCGGTCTTGCCCGTGACCTGAGCGAAGGCGGTCTTGGCATCTGCGTATTTGCCCTGATCGGACAGCGCGATGCCGATGCGCAACTGGATCTGCCCCTTGTCACCGCCGGGCTTCGCGAGCGCGAGCCGGTAGATCTCCTCGGCCTTGGCGGGCTGGTCGTAGCCGAGAAATGCGTCGCCGCTGGCAAGCGTGAGAACGATCGAGGTCCCCGGTTTGCGCGCGTCGCTCTCAAGGCTCGGCAGCGAAGCCTTGTCGGCGGCGATACGGCCGCTGGCGGTCTGCTTGAAGTCGGCCACGTCCGTCGCGGTGATCTTGCCGGCGGCGATGCCCTGATTGATGACCTTTAGCGACTCTCCGGGCTGCTTGCGCGGATCGAGATCCTGCAGCAACTCGAAGTAATCGCGCTTGTCCTTCAGCGCATTGGTCCGGAACATCAGTCGCATCAGATCGAGGTTCACGTCGGACGTGAAGTTGCCGAGGCCGCGAACCACGCCGGCGGCGGTGGCCCAGGTGTCGGGCGAGGGATAATCGCGGGCGAGCTCCGCCGACAGATCCGCCGACTTGGCAAGATCCTTGGCATCGTAAGCCGACTGGAGCGCGGTACGGATCGTCTCTTCCGCGGGTTTCGCACCCGAGGCCTGCGCGGCGGCGAGATCCTTCTGCGCGAGGTCGAGCGCGGCCGCATTGTTGTTGGTGCGCTTGTAGGAATCCGCCAGCACCCGCTCGATCATGTTCTGCGGATCGCGATAACCGGAGTCGAACGAGGGCTTCAAGTATTGCACCGCGCCGGCATAATCGCTGGTCTGGTAGGCCGTAACGCCCGCGAGGTACTGCACCTGGCCGACCGTGGCCGGATCGAGCACGCCGCTGTCGAGCATTGCGACCAAGCCCTTGTGCTGCAACGAAGGATCTGCGGTGAGCACACCGTAATTGCGCGTCAATTCACCCAGCTTGAGCTTGTCGCCGGGAGTCGAGGCAGCGGCGGCGGCACCGTCGAGCTTGGCCTTGGCCCCGCCGAGCGCGGCATCGACCTCTGCCGCCGCAGCTTGCTGAGCGGCCGGGGTTTGCGCGGCACGAGCCTTGTCGGCCGCAGCGGTCACCGCGGGATTCTTCGAAGCCTCACTCATGGTCTTGTCGAGATCGGCGGCGGCTTTCGAAAAAGCGGGTGAGAATGTGATCTTGCTGGCGGCCGCCTTTTCCTTCGCTGCGGCGGGTAGCGGCAAGGCGGCGAGCCCGAAGCCGCCCGAAAGAACGATGGCAAGCGCGATACGCGAACTCAGAAACTGACGAGCCATTTTGCGGCGAACTCCTCTTCCGATGACACCTTGAACCCGCGCGGCGAAGGCGCGTGCGGCCAGGCAACGCTTGAGACGCGGCTTAGTGGCGTCCTATTACGCGCATTGCAACCGCAGGAACGCGCTATGGTCCATCTGCTGAACCCGGTTTGAATGTCGCGATTGGCGATCCGCGAGCACTTGTGGAAAACGGCCCGGATGGCGGCGCACGGGTAGCAATCCCGTCATCCATGTCCTAGTGCCACGAGCTCCCCTCCCCCACAGCAGTGACCGAACACCCGCGTGAGCGACGACCCCGAAATTATCGACAATCCTCCCGAAGGTCCCGGCGGCGAATACGCGCGCGTCGATATCGTCGATGAGATGAAGTCGAGCTATCTTGATTACGCGATGAGCGTGATCGTGGCGCGCGCGCTGCCCGATGTGCGCGACGGGTTGAAACCGGTGCATCGCCGCATTCTGTTCGCGGCGATGGAAGGCGGCATGGTCGCGGGGCGGCCCTATCGCAAATCGGCCAAGATCGTCGGCGACGTGATGGGCAACTATCACCCGCACGGCGATACCGCGATCTACGACGCTCTGGCGCGCATGACGCAGCCGTGGTCGATGCGGCTGCCGCTGATCGATGGTCAGGGCAACTTCGGCTCGATGGACCCCGATCCGCCGGCCTCGATGCGCTACACCGAGGCGCGGCTCGCGCGCTCGGCCAACAGTCTGCTCGACGATCTCGACAAGGACACGGTCGACTTCACCGAGAACTACGACGGTTCGCGCCGCGAGCCGACGGTACTCCCGGCGCGCTTCCCGAACCTGCTCGTCAACGGCGCAGGCGGCATCGCGGTCGGCATGGCGACCAACATTCCGCCGCACAATCTGGGCGAAGTGATCGACGCCTGTTTCGCGCTGATCGACAATCCGGCGATCACCCACGAAGAGCTGTTCGAGATCATCCCCGCGCCCGATTTCCCGACTGCGCCGCTGATCCTGGGCACTGCGGGCGCGCGCTCGGCCTACCTGACCGGGCGCGGATCCGTAATCATGCGCTGCCGACATGTGATCGAGGAAGGCCGGAACGACCGCCGCTCGATCGTGCTGGTCTCGATGCCGTTCCAGGTCGGCAAGTCCGGCCTCGTCGAGAAGATCGCCGATGCCGCCAAGGAAAAGCGGATCGAAGGCGTCTCGGACATCCGCGACGAATCGAGCCGGCTCGGCGTGCGCGTGGTCATCGAACTCAAACGCGACGCGACCCCCGAAGTGGTGCTCAACCAGCTCTGGCGGCACACGCCCGCGCAATCGAGCTTCCCCGCGAACATGCTCGCGATCCGCGGCGGCCGTCCCGAGACGCTGCAGCTGCGCGAGATCCTGCAGGCATTCATCACCTTCCGCGAGGAGGTGATCACCCGCCGCACCAAGTTCGAGCTCAACAAGGCGCGCGACCGCGCGCACATCCTGCTCGGTCTTGTCGTGGCGGTGACTAACCTCGACGAAGTGGTGCGGATCATCCGTGGTTCGCCCAATCCAGCCGCCGCGCGCTCCGCGCTGACCGCGCGCGCATGGCCGATCGGCGAGATCGCGCCGTATCTGGCGCTGGTCGAGGCGATCGAAGAGGCCGGCACCGACGTGGAAGGCGGAACGTACCGCCTGTCCGAGACGCAAGTGCGCGCGATCCTCGAGCTTCGCCTCCACCGTCTGACCGCACTCGGCCGCGACGAGATCGGTGACGAACTCAAGGTGTTGGCCGTCGCGATCACCGAGTACCTCGCGATTCTCGCCGACCGTGCGCGGCTGTACGAAGTGATGCGCGAAGAACTGATCGCGGTGCGCGGCGCCTTCGCCACCCCGCGCGTCTCCGAGATCGTCGCGCCCAGCGACGGGATTGATGACGAGGACCTGATCGAGCGCGATGACATGGTCGTGACCGTGACGCTCGACGGGTACATCAAGCGCACCCCACTCTCGACCTTCCGCGCGCAGCACCGCGGCGGCAAGGGCCGCGCCGGCATGGCGACGAAGGACGAGGACGCGATTTCCTCGATGTTCGTGACCAGCACGCACAATCCGGTGCTGTTCTTCTCGACCAAGGGGAAAGTCTATCGCCTCAAGGTCTGGCGGCTGCCCGAGGGTGGCCCGGCCACGCGCGGACGTCCGATCGTCAACCTGCTCGCCGCGCTCGACAAGGACGAGACGATAACCGCCGTCCTGCCGCTGCCCGAGGACGAGGCAAGCTGGGGCGCGCTCAACGTGGTGTTCGCGACTGCCAAGGGCGGCGTTCGGCGCAACGCGATGGACTCGTTCGCCAACATCCCGTCAAACGGCAAATTCGCAATGCGCTTCGAAGACGACAGCGCGGACCGTCTGATCGGCGTGGCGCTGCTCGAATCCGGCGACGATGTGCTGCTGGCCACCCGCCAGGGCAAGGCCATCCGCTTCGCCGCCGACGACGTGCGCGAGTTCCAGAGCCGGACATCGACCGGCGTGCGCGGCATGACGCTCAAGGCTGATGACGAGGTCATCTCGCTCTCGATCCTCCACCGCGTCCCTGCTTCCGCCGAAGAGCGCGAGGATTACTTGCGCTTCGCCCCGTGGAAGCCCGAGAAGGACAGCGAGTCCGCGCTGGGTGCGGAACGCATTGCGCAGCTTGCGGACGCCGAGCAATTCATCCTCACGGTTTGCGCGAACGGATATGGAAAGCTCTCGTCGGCGTACGAATATCGTCGCACCGGGCGAGGCGGGCAGGGCATCACCAATATCGACAACATCGGCCGCAACGGACCGGTGGTCGCGAGCTTCGCCGCGACCCAGTCCGACGAGTTGATGCTGGTGACCGACCAGGCCAAGCTGATCCGCATGAGCCTGTCATCGCTGCGGGTGATCGGCCGCGGCAGCGCGGGCGTGAAGCTTTTCGACGTGGCGAAAAACGAGCATGTGGTCAGCGCGGTGCGGCTCGACGAGACCGAGACGCCCGAGAACCCGGCCGAAGAGGCCATCGCCGAAGAGATGCTCGAGCGCATCAGCGACGAGACGCCGATCGTCGACGAGCCCGACCGCGACGATCCGCCGCCGACCGAGCCCGGTGCGGACGTTGATGACGACACCGGCGATGAGTGACGCGCCGCAAGTCGCCTGGAAAGTCCTGACCGCCGAACAATTTGTGCGGTTCGAGCACGAGGGCAGCTTCGCCGGCGCGCCGGTCGACCTAGCCGATGGCTACGTCCATATGTCGACGATCGAGCAGTTGGACGAGACGCTCACGAAGCACTTTGCCGGACAGGATGATCTCTGGCTGGTCTGCGTAGACCTCACCGTGCTCGGTGATGCGCTGAAGTGGGAGCCGTCGCGCGGCGGGGCACTGTTCCCACATCTTTACGCGCCGCTGCCGCTTTCGGCAGCCATCGCATACGGGCCGCTCGATCGCACCGCGGACGGCAAGCTGAGCCTTCCGATCGCAGGTTGATCGCCTCTACCGGCGATTTGCGGGAAAGCGAGGTTGCTGTGTGGTTCCGCGATCGGATCGCCGGCTGACCGGCGATCCAAAAGGCGAAAACATCATTGATGATCAGGCGGCAAGGAGATTCGTCGCCGCAAGTTTGCCTCGGCCGCGCCGCCGTAGCGTCGCGCCGATCGCGGCCACACCCGCGATGAGCATGAGCCAGGTCGATGCTTCGGGAGTCGGAGTGGTCAGGTTGAACGATTCATCGGCCAAGTGGTAATTGATCTGCCCCCCGCCATTGAATGAATTGGCGATCAACTGGCCATTCAGTGCGCCGCTATCGAAGGTTACATTGGCGTTTGGCGCCAGGATAGACCCGAGAAAGCTGCCCATTGTCAGTGATGTTGCATCGGTGAAGTTGAAGAGGATATGCGATCCCTGGACATTCGCACTATAACCCACGTTCGGAAGATTGATGGAATCCCCACTTACGTTGATCACGGCAAAACCATTATTCGCAATATTCAGAACAAGTCCAGATATGTTGTTGAAGTCGGATGCCTTGAGGTCAAACACGTTGAGGCCCGCGGCGCTTCCGGTCAGGTTAAGAGTGGAGAAATTATTTTGGTAGTTTCCATTGACTGTCTTTCCGGCGAAATTTGAAGATATATTGTTGTAATACGTCTGAAGATTGGTGAAATTTATCGCATGATCCGCGATCTTTCCGCCATTCGAAATCGAGAAGTTGCTCGAAATTCCCGAAACATCCGGGGCGACCGCGTTGCCATGAACGAGCGAACCCGAACCGGCGGTGATCGATTGGCCCGCAACCAAAGTATTTTTGGAATTGTCGGCCGCACTCAACTGCAGACCAACGGTGTAACCCGTCAGATTGATCTTGCCACCAGCGGCCAGGCCACCTTCCACGTCGCTGTTTGTGCCCGTGAAATTCTGAAAGACGAGCGCGTTGAAATCGTAAGACGAAGCATGTGCAGATGTTGCACCTACCAAAGATGCAAATACGCATGCGGCGCCAAGAGCGCCGATTGACCTCCGAACCATTTCCGAACCCCTGATAAGTGCAACACATGCACAGAAGTACGGTCAGCTTTATTTGTGCCGGCCTTTAGCCTCTGCGCAATCGCTGCGCATATTGAACTTGTCGGTGGTGTCAACGGCCTTGATCTTCATTAAGTTACTTAAATATATAGAATATGAATGTGTATATTACACGCATATAAGACATTTATCCAAGGGGGCGGCCGTTATACCAATCTGCGTGAGTTCTGACTCATGAGGGATTCCCAGGGCGATTAAATTCTGAGTCTATGGGGCTGCGACATTGGAGTGCGGCACCATGGGTTCAGCGATCGGCTTGCGGGAGGATTTTGACGGGGCAGCGTTGCGGCGATTGTCGCGGACGACGACGAGCGCGAACCAGGCGCGGCGGCTGTTGGCGTTGGCGGAGATTTACGACGGCGGTCGTCGGAGCGCTGCTGCTCGGATCGGTGGAGTTGGGCTTCAGATCGTGCGGGACTGGGTTGTCCGGTTCAATGCCCGCGGCCCCGATGGACTGCTGGATGGCAAGGCGCCTGGCCCCCGTCCACGGCTGAACGATGCACAGCGTCAGGCACTCGTCGATGTTGTCGAGAGCGGCCCAATTCCGGCAATCCACGGGGTGGTACGCTGGCGGCTGATCGATCTGGCCCAGTGGCTCCATGACGAATTTGCGGTCTCGCTCGATGAGACGACCATCAGTCGCGAGTTGAAGAAACTGGGTTACGTGAAGCTCACCGCCCGGCCTCGCCATCATGCCCAAAACGAGCACGCCATGGAGGCCTTCAAAAAGGGGGCTTTGCTGCCGAACTGGCAAAGGTCCGGGCAACCCTCCCAAAGGGCACGCCCATAGAGATATGGTTCCAGGACGAAGCGCGGGTCGGTCAGAAGAACAAGATCACACGGCGCTGGGCGAGGCGCGGAACCCGGCCCTCGGCGCCGAAAGACCAACGGACGAAATCGGCCTACATCTTCGGCGCGATCTGCCCGGAACACGGCAAGGGCGCGGGGCTCGTCCTGCCCTTCTGCAACACCCAAACCATGACACTGCACCTTGCCGAGATATCCATCGCCATCGCGCCGGGCGCTCACGCGGTCGTGCTGATGGATCAGGCCGGATGGCACACGACAGGCAAGCTCGACGTGCCCGCCAACATCAGCATCATCGCGCTCCCGGCCAAATGCCCCGAACTCAACCCGGTCGAGAATATCTGGCAGTTCATGCGCGACAACTGGCTCTCCAACCGCGTCTTCACCTCCTATGACAACATCATCGACCACTGCTGCGAAGCTTGGACCAAGCTCGTCGACCAGCCTTGGCGCATCATGACCATCGGGCGCCGCAGATGGGCGTGTGGGTCATGATCAATGCAGCTTGGTATTATCCGCCCAGGGGAGTGAGCCGCGAGCTGAGTGCAGCGTGCCGACGGCGCAGCATTCTGCCGATCGCACCGAAGCCGCCGATCAACAGCATCCACGTCGCGGGCTCGGGCGCGGGGATCGCCAATGCGAAGGCGCTCGCGGATGGGAAGAATGTGACCGCGTTGAGCTGATAGTTGTTGATCTGGCCGGTCTGCCCCGCGCCGCTCAGCGAGTTGGCGATCAATTGCCCGTCCAGGTGTCCGTTCGAGAAGTTGACGTCGGCAGCCGGAGCAAGGATCGATCCGACGAAGCCGATGCCGCCAAGGTTCAGCGTGTTGCCGCCGAAGTTGAACAGGATGTTCGAAGCCGAGGTTCCGCCGGCTTGAAAATCCATGTCCAGAAAAGACGCAGAACTGCCGCTGATATTGATCAAGGCAGCCGCGCCGGTCGGGATATTGAGCGAGAAGACTCCCACCGACGCAAGGTCGGATCCGGTGATATCGAACACGTTGAGGCCCGGGAGAGCGCCGGTCAGAGTCATCGTGCCGGATTGGCTGGTCGTGCTGCCGTTCGCAGCGAGACCAGCCTCGGCGTTCGAAGATGCGGTGTATTGCGCCTTGAGCGCCGCGAAGTTCAGCGCGCTGCCCGTCGTTTTCGTGCCGTGGCCGGCGTAGAAATCGCCGTCGATGCTTGGCGCGACCGCACTGCCGTGATCGAGTTGGCCGTTGCTGAAGGCGATCGACCGGCCGGCTACCAGCGTGTTCTGCGCGTTACTGGCGGAGCCGAGCTTGGCGCCTATCTCGTAAGCCGAGAGCGTGATGTTGCCACCCCCGGCGAGCGCGCCTTCGACATCGCTCGACTGGCCGGTGAAATCGCCGAAAACGACAACGTTGTAATTCGTCGCATGCGCCGACGTGCCGGCGAGCGCGGAAAGCGCCAAACAAGCGGCGCCCGTCGCGCTGCGAATCCCAGTGAACATGTCAAACCTCAGCGTAGATGTTGCTCGATTTCCGGCCAGGACCGTTTTAGGTTCCCGGCCGATATCGATATGCAAATCGCGCTGACGTATTTTCGCAGTTGCAGCAACGGCGGACAAACGCCACGTGTCTCAAATTGAGAAAGGAATGAATTACACAAATCAGTATTTATGAAGGTACAAAATTCACCGATTTCATATCATTACTCCTAATGTTAATTAAATATTACTGCTTTCTACCGCTTATTAGACGGCCGAAAGCTCGGTGCCATGACCGATCCTCGAGGCAAACAGGCCGTCTGGCCTCACTTCGGCGTGCTCTGCCGTAAAAAAGGAAAATGTCTTGCCCGGCCGCGTGCTGTCTTCGACCACCCACCGCAGTTCGGCAAAAACGAACCAGTCGGTCGCCAGACGCTCGACGACGCTGATGTCGAGCACTGTGTAGCGAGCGAAAAACGCGGTAAGATAGCTTGCGAGGGCCGCTGTGCTATTCAGCCCGGCAAGCGCGCCGGTTTCGTTTACGTAATCTCGAATGCCGGTCTGCGAATCCGGGTGAAACAGGCTTGTAACGCCTGCAACGTCAGCCCGGCGCAGCGTTGAGAGCAAGTCGTTGTGGCGCGTGAGGACAGCCGCTTCGGCCGCAAGCGGCCCGGTCCTGCCACCGTCATAGGGCGCTCCCACCGAGGTGCGGGTCCAGAACAATTCACCGGTGATTCCCTGCTTGCCCATAGTCGGGAACAGCACGGCGGTAGGCGAGTAGACCAGATCGCCAGTGGTTTTGACCAGGCCTTCGCCGATGCCATACATGAAGGCATACCAGTCGCTCCGGATCTC
>CAJCHR010000382.1 GCA_903970225.1 Actinobacteria bacterium 21-64-8
CGGCTGCGTCGATCTCATCGTAGTGGTGTTCGAACCCACCATTGCCGCCGCCGATCGCGCGCACCTGGCCTTCGGTGCGCGACTGCTCGCCACCGGTGTGCTGATCGCCGCCGCGCTGTTGCTCACCCCCACGCTGGGCGCGGTGGGCGTGGCGATGGCGGTATTCGCCACCGCGCTGACTCAAGCGGTGCTGCTCGGCCTCGTGCTGCTGCACCTCGTTCGTGACGACCTTTCTCCCCAGCTTCAAAGTTGACCCGCATAATGCTCGATCGTTCCTCTTCCGCGCTGCGTCTCCCTGCAGAGTTACGGCCTGCGATCGATCGTCCCGCGCCCGAACGCCGGACCGACGGGCCGATCGGGGTGATCCTGAACCCGCGCAGCCATCGCAATCGCAATACTGCGCCGGAATGTCGCGAGCTCGACCATGTGACCGTGGCGACGCCGATGACCAAGGACGCGCTGACTCAGACGCTGAGCCGGTTCGCCGATAGCGGGATCGACACGCTGATCATCAAGGGCGGGGACGGCACCGTGCGCGACGTGCTGACGTATGGCGGCCCGATCTTCGGAGATAACTGGCCGCGGCTGATGATGGTCCCGCGCGGCAAGACCAATGCGCTGGCGATCGACCTCGGACTCCCCAGCGACTGGTCGTTCGACGAGATCATGGCCGCGATCGCGCGGGGGCGCACGCTGGTGCGCCGCCCGATCGTGATCGAGCGCGACTGGCACGAGCCGCCGCTGTGGGGCTTCATCTTCGGCGCGGGCGCGTTCAACGCTGCGATCGATACCGGCCAGCTCGCGCACCGCTTCGGTGCGTTCCAGAGCGCGGCGATCGGCATTACCGCCGCGATGGGTCTCGCCAAGGCGGTGTTCGGCATCGGCAGCGGTCCGTGGCGGACCGGCGCGCCGATGCGCATCCGCGGTGATCAAGACGGCGTCGAGCTGCCGCACAGCGGGCGCGGCGGGATCGAAAACCGCTATCTCGCGCTGTTCTCCACGCTGCGGCGCTTCCCGGTCGGCATCGCGCCGTTCCGCAAGTCCGACAGTGACATCCGCTATTTGCTGCTCGACGATTCGATCCGCCGCGTTACCGCGCGCCTGCCGCTGGTCTTGAGCGGCGTGGAAGCGCCGTTCTACCCCGAGCTCGGCATCCATCGCGGCGCCGGCACCGGGTTTCGCTTCGATCTGAGCGACCGGTTCACGCTGGACGGCGAGACGTTCGGACCCGGCCGACTGGTGATGCGCGAAGGGCCTGAGCTCGAGTTCATCGTGCCGTGACGACACCGTGACCAGGCCTTTGGGCGAGCGGATCGCGGCAGGGCTAAGCCGCGCGGTCGCACCCGAAGTCGCCGCCGCCGCCGCCGAACTTGCCGGAGCGACGGACACACTGGCGGTGCTGTTCTACGGTTCGAACCTGCGGACCGGCGACCTCGACGGGGTTCTCGATTTCTACTGCCTGACCGCCGGACCGCCCGAGCGCGGGATCTGGCCGCGCGTGAGCTTTCACGAGCTGCGCGGCGCAGGCGGTGTCCTGCGCGCCAAAGTCGCGACGATGGCGCTTGCGACGTTCGCCGAGGCGGCACGCGGCGAGCGGATCGATACCACCGTCTGGGCGCGCTTCACGCAGCCTTGCGCACTGGTCTGGGCGCGTGACCAAGCATCGCGCGATGCAACCGCTGGTGCTGTGCAAGATGCGGTGATCACCGCGGCCAGGCTCGCCGCGCTGGTCGGCCCGCAAAGCGCCGCGGAGCCCGTGTTCTGGACGGCATTGTTCGACGCCACCTATCGTGCCGAATTGCGGGTCGAGCCGCCGGGACGCTCGGCCTCGATCGTCGCGCTGGCGGCGACGCATTTCGACGGACTGCTACCGCTCGCGTGGGATGCTGCCGGGATCGGGTTCGCGCAAAGTACCGGTCAATTCGCGCCGGAACTCGCTTCCTCCGAATGGACGCGCCTTGCGCGCTGGTGGCGACGCCGTGCGCGGGCGGGCAAGGCGCTCAATCTCGCGCGGCTCGCCAGGGCGACCACCACGTTCGACGGTGCCGCGCGCTACGCGGCGTGGAAGATCGAGCGGCACATCGGCATCGCTATCCCGCTTACGCCATGGCGCGAACGCCACCCGCTGCTCGCCGTGCCGGTCTTGCTGTGGACACTCTGGCGCGGGCGGGGGCGGCCGGTGCGGGCCTAACCCATCACGGATAACGCAGCTTGATCGTCGTTCCCAGGTTCGGCTTGGGAACGTTCAGCCGAACGCTGCCGAACGCAGGAATACCGAAGAAGGTCGAGGGGTTGTTGGAGAACCCGAACCCTTCGGTCGGCAAACCCGTGACACCGCGGTCGAGCTTCTGGTTGCCGTTCTCATCATGATACGCCGCAACTGCATAGACGCCCGGATGCGGCACGTAGATGCAGGTCTGCGTGGTGCCCTGGTGCGCGGGGAATCGCCCGGTGTAGAGCGATCCGTGATGCGCAAGAAAGCGGCCCTGGTCGTCGGAGTAGAGCGTCACCGCGACCAGACCCTCGCCGCTGCGAACCTCGCTGACCGCGATATTGATCCAGACTTTGCTCGGTGGCCCCTGGCAGGCGGGCGCTGCGGCGGGAACTTGCGCAGCCGCCGGAACGGCCGAGCCGGCGAGAACCATGAGGGCGGCCAAGCCTTCGCGCAGAAGCACGGAGCGGGACATGGGAGGGTTCCTTGTATGTCGGAGGCGCGCCGCCGGTGTGGCCCGCGAGGTTGGCGTGATCATTTGCGCCAAAGCGCTGAACGCTCAGTGAATTGGCGTCTGTGCGGGGCCTTTCAAGACCTGTTCGATCCGGCCGTCGTCGATCCGGAATGTCCGGTCGGCCAGCGCGGTCAGGCGGCCGCGGTGGCCGATGATCAGTATCGTCATCCGTTCTCGAAGCGCGATGACCGCCTCGGCGATCGCGGCCTCGGTGGCGTTGTCGAGCGCGCTGGTCGCCTCGTCGAGGATCAGCAATTGCGGGTCGCGCAGCAGCGCGCGGGCGAGCACGATGCGCTGGCGCTCGCCGCCCGACAATGCGCGGCCATTGTCGCCGAGCCTGGTGTCGAGTCCATCGGGCAGCACAGCCACGAAGTTCGCCGCCGCGAGCCGCAGGGCGTCGTGCAGCCGCGCCTCGTTCGCATCGGGATCGGCCCACAGCAGGTTGGCGCGGATCGTCCCCGGGAACAGCCAGGGGTCCTGCTGCACATACGTGACCTGCCGCCGCCAGTCGCGCAGCGCAGAGCCCTCGAGCGGCGTTCCGTCGACCTCCAGGGCGCCCCCGTCCACGGTCAACAACCCGCCTAGCACGTCGGCGACCGTGCTCTTGCCTGCGCCCGAAGCACCGACCAGAGCGGTGATCCCGCGCGCTGGAAGAACCAGATCGACCCGAGCAAGCGCATCGTGGTCACGCCCGGCGTAGCGTACGGTCACCCCGCGCAGCGCGACTTCGCGGCGCAGCGGCGGCAGGGGCCGACCGGTCGGTTCAGGCTCGCGCGCGGCTTCGGCGGTTTCGATCAGCGCCAGCGCGTGAATCACGGTTGGTTTGGCGTAGACCCATCCCTGCCAGCAATGGTGCAGCACCGGCAGCAGCGGCATTGCGCGCAGCGAGAGCGCGACGAGCGGCAGGATCAGTTCGGCGCCCGCGCCCCAGCGCGTTACCGCGATCCACACCAGCGCCGCGAGCACCGCCGCGCCGCCGCCCTGGATCGCGATGCTGCCGGTCCCGACAGTGCGATAGAACGTCCACTCGATCCGCCGCAGCGCGCTTGCCGCCGCGCCGCCGCTGGCGATCGCACGATCCTCGCAGCCGAAGCTCTTGATCACCCGTAGCGCGCCGAGCCCTTCGTCGAACTCGGCGCGGACCAGGCGCTGCGCGTCGGTGAACTGCTCGCCCAGCCGCCGCGTCCTGCGCTGGATGCGGCGATAGACCGCGAGCGCCGCTCCTCCGATCAGCAATGCGCTGATCGCGATCACCGGAGCGATCAGCAGCGCGGCGAGCCCGAGCCCGGCGAGCGTGATCAGCGAGCCGGCCGCGAAGAACATTTGCTGGATGCCGAAGCCGATCCGCTCGACTTCGGTGAGCAGCAGGCCGGTGCCTTCGCTGCGGCGCATGCCCGCGAGCGTGCGCCAGTCGCAGCGCACGAGCGCGGACCATGCGCGGCTGCGCAAATCGTCGATCACGCCGGCATGAAAACGGAATTGCGCGGTGTCGCGGGCGAAGTTGACCGCCGCCCGGCCCAGCGCGAGAGCGACGAACAGCAGCAGCAGCGGACCGATGGTGGCAGGCACGTGGATCGCGGTCAAAAGCTCGACGAACCGGGGCGAGCGCACTGCCGATCCGCCAAGCGCCGCGAGCATTGGCACGAACAGCATCAGGCCGGCGCCCTCGGACAAGGCCGAGACGATCATCAGCGCAAGGATGCCGGACAGTTGGCGCCGTCGTCCTGCGAAGACCGCGCGGGTCGCGGCATCGAATTCGAACAGCTTCACGCCCTCAACCGCCGACCCGGAAGGTTTCGGTCCACGGCCCCGGCAGATCGCCGATCACCCGCTCGCCGCCCTGCTCGACCCACGCATGGAGCCGGTCGCCTTCGCCGCGGTAGCTCGAGGGGCGCGCGGCGATGACCAGCGCGTGGGGCATGCGCGCGCGGCGCAGAAGGGCACTGAGCGCCATCGCCTGCGGCAGGCACAGCGTCTTTCCGGGAAGGCGGTTCGAAGCGCGCAGCACATGGACCGCGAGCCGCCGCGCTTCCGGATCGGGCTGTGCCTCGCCCGCAAGGCCCAGCGAGCCGCGCCAATAGCGCAGAGGCACGAATGCGATCAGCAGCCTTGCCCGCACCAGAAGCAGCATGGCCCGTCCGGTGCGCCGGCGCAGCCGCCATGCGTCAGGTCCGGATGAGGCCCGCATCGGCAAGCTCCGCCAGGAACGCGTCGAGATCGGGGGCGATCACTTCGGCCGGGGCCTCATAACGACTTTCGAGTTCGGCGAGCAGCGCGTCGCGGTTGCGGCTGCCATCGATCAGGGGCCAGATTTCGAGCCCGGTGCCGCCGATCGCGAAAAACTCGCCATTGTCGATCCGCATGACCACGATCTCGTCATCGACAAGACTTTCGGTGAAGCGGTCGCCGCGTTTCTCAAGCATTCCCATCATCGCGCCCTTGCGATTGCGTGGTGATCCATTCGGCGATGAAACGCACACCCTCGTCGAATTGTGCCGGGTCGCGCGGACGGACGAAGCGCACCATCTCGATCCGCCGTGCGAGCCGCGCCATCGTCGAGAAGAGCACCGCCGGATCGCGGCCCTTGGTCGCCGCGAGAATCGCGACGGTGTAATGATCGTCTAACAGGCGGTAGACTCGCTCGGCTCCGCCAAGCCGCTCGACCGAAAGCTCTGGACCTTCCTCGAGCAGGATCAGCCGTGCGAGCGGCGCGATCTGCCCGCTCGTCCCGGCGGCCGGCGATGCATAGTACTTGCCGATATCCGTGCCGACCGATTCCTCGGCGCAAGCGCCGGTGAGCGCCAGAGCCTCGACTGTCAGCTTGAGGCGCTTGTGACCGGGCAGGCACATGACCGCGCCCTCTCCGGCCGGATCGAGCACCAGCGTATCGTCCGCGAACATCGGCAAACCGGCGCGCCCCAGAGCGGCGACGAGCGTCGATTTGCCCGCACCGCTCGGTCCCGCGAACGCATGCACCGCGCCGCCGTGCTCCACCGCCGAGGCATGCACCGGGATCAGCCCGTTGAGGCAGGCGACCGCAGCGTGAACCGAGCCGCTGAGCCAAAGGCCCTCGGCGCTGGCGTCCGCGTCGGTGCCGCGCTCGACCGTGATCCCGGCGCCGCGGCGGTAATGAAAATAGTGCTCGCCGCGCGCGCGCAGCAGGAACTCCTCACCTTCGAGCAGCCAGCTCGTCTCGGCCGGCGAGGTGCCGCCGAGCCCGTGCGGCGCACTGCCGTGTGCGACGCGGGTTTCCCGTTCCATCAACGCCAGAATTGCGGGACTGCCCATTCGAGCGGAATGACTTGCGGTCTGAGCGGCGTCAACAAAAGGCTCGGGCAAAGCTCTGGCAAAGGCCGCTGCGGAGGCTGGCGCGCGGTTGCTCCAACGGTTCGCCGAACCCATGTGGAAAACGTGCGTGCGGCGCCTTGCCCGGCCGCTACGGCCCGCTTATCGCACAAACTGAAAAGGCGCTCCATCGATGCCCGCACCCCTGATCTCCCCGTCGATCCTTTCGGCCGATTTCTCGCGTCTCGGCGAGGAAGTCGAACTGGTGGACGCGGCCGGTGCGGACTGGATCCACGTCGATGTGATGGACGGGCATTATGTGCCCAACATCACGATCGGCCCGATGGTCGTCAAAGCGCTGCGGCCGCACACCACCAAGCATTTCGACGTGCACCTGATGATCGCGCCGATCGACGCCTATCTTGAGGCGTTTGCCGAGGCCGGTGCCGACGGCCTGACCGTCCACCCCGAGGCCGGCCCGCACATCCACCGCACCGTCCAGGCGATCCGCGCGCTCGGCAAGAGCCCGGGCATCGCGCTCAATCCGGGCACACCCGCCAAGATGCTCGATTACCTGATCGATGATATCGACCTCGTGCTGGTGATGAGCGTCAACCCCGGTTTCGGCGGACAGAGCTTCATCCCGGGCCAGCTCAAGAAGATCGCGGCGGTGCGCAAGATGATCGACAAGTCTGGCCGCGACATCCGGCTCGAAGTCGACGGGGGGATCAATCCGGAAACCGCGCGGCTGTGCGTCGAGGCGGGTGCCGACGTGCTCGTCGCAGGCTCGGCGACGTTCACGGGCGGCCCCGGTCGGTATGCGAGCAACATCGCCGCGCTGCGCGGGGCTGGTTGACGATGGCGAAACCGCGTCTCAGACCGCCGGTGCCACGGCACGACGCAGTGGCGCAGCCATCATTACCGCCGCGCGAGCCGGAGACGGCTGCCGCGCCGACAGAGGACACGCTGGCCTCTGCCGCCGACGCGATCGAGACCGCGACTTTAGCCGGACTGACGCTGCCCCCGGTGACCACCGGCGAGCGTATCGCAAGGCTGGGCTACCGGATCGGCATCCCCTCGCACTATCTGCAGCGGCCGTTAGGGCTTAGATCCAAGCCGCGCCTGCTCGCCACGGTGGAGAACCCGCTCGCCGGCGATCGCGTTGCGGGCACCGCGCTGCGCACCGGGCAGATCCTGGTTCACGGTGCGATGTTGCCGCTGGGCGGGATCGATTATCACGAGCCCTCGCGGCTCCCGCCGCCACTGGCGCGCACACTGCATGGTTTCCACTGGTTCGCCGATCTGGAAGCCGGCGCCCCGCGCGAGCAGGTCACCGGCATCGCCGAGCGGCTGTTCGTCCAGTGGCTCGATGCTCACCCTAAGCCGCCGCGCCGCCCGGCGCGGGATGGTGCGTGGACGATCGCCAACACCGGCTGGCGGCTCCTGAACTGGCTGGTCCACACCCCGCTGATCCTCTCGCACAACGATCGCGCCGCCCGAGCCCGCGCGTTTGCGGCGATGGAGCAGACCGCGCGCTGGCTCGAGAAGCACGCGCGCCGCGCGCCCGATCCGCAAAGTGGGGCAACCGCCTGGAGCGCGCTGGTTGCCGCCGGGCTGTTGCTGGCAGGCGGAAAGCCGCGACGGCTGCATGCCGAACGCCGGCTGCTCACGCCGCTGTGCGAGATGGTCGGCGAAGATGGCGGCGTGCATTCGCGCAGCCCGGTCGCGCAAGTCGAGGCTATCGCGCTGCTGGTCAAGCTGCGCGCCTGCTACCGCGCCTGCCGTCGGCGTCCACCGCAGGTCATCGACACGATGCTGACGATGTTGCTGCCGCCGCTGCTCTCGCTGGTTCAGGGGGATGGCGGGCTCGGCAGTTGGCACGGCGGCTGGGCGATCGACGCCGAGGCGATCGACGCGCTTCTCGCGGCCACCGGCCTGCGTCGCCGCGCGCCGCGCGAGACGCAGCTGTGGGGTTACCACCGCCTCGCAGCCGGGCGCAGCGTGCTGGTCGCCGACACCACCCCGCCGCCGCATCCCGGGCACGCGCGCTTTGCGTGCGCCTCGACTCTGGCGTTCGAGTTCTCGCACGGTGTCCACCGCATCGTGGTCAATTGCGGCGGTGCCGAAGCGGCAGGCGGTCTGGTGCCGGTAGGGCTCGAACAGGGTCTGCGTGCGAGCGCCGCACATTCGACGCTGACGCTGGGCGACACCAATTCCACCGCGGTGCTCGATGATGGGCGGATCGGCGCGGGCGTCGCCGCGGTCAGCGCGGAGTGCGGCGCAGCGGATGTCGAAGCGGGCGGTCCCGGCACGCGGCTCGACGCCAGCCACGACGGCTACCTGCGCCGCACCGGCCTGGTCCATCATCGCACGCTGGTCCTCGACGCAAGCGGCAAGGCGCTGCTGGGCGAGGATCGCGCGCTGCCTGCGAAGAAGAGGGGTCGGCACAAGAAGCTCGATCTTGCGGTTCGCTTTCATCTCGGTCCTGACGTGCGGTGCTATCCGATTCCGGGCGGTCGCGGTGCGCAGCTCGTTTTGCCCGATGGCAGCGCCTGGGAATTCCGCGTCGCCGAGGGCACGGTCTCGGTCGACGACAGCATCTGGGTGGATGGCGCTGGCCGTCCGGTGGCGATAAGGGCGCTCTTGCTGAGCGACACGATCGGCCGCAGCGGCGGCAGCTACGCGTGGTCGTTCGCGCTGGCCGGTTGAATTTCTAGAGAGTGAGTTTTCGAACATGACCGACGTACCAATCCGCCGGGCGCTGCTCTCGGTCTCGGACAAGACCGGGCTTGCGGTGCTGGGCCAGGCGCTCGCCGACCGCGGTGTCGAGCTGGTCTCGACCGGCGGCACAGCCAAAGCGCTGCGCAACGCGGGGCTGGCGGTGAAGGACGTGTCCGAGCTGACCGGCTTTCCCGAGATGATGGACGGCCGGGTGAAGACGCTTCACCCCAAGGTCCACGGCGGGTTGCTCGCGGTGCGCGACAATCCCGAGCATGCTGCGGCGATGGCCGAGCATGAGATCGGCGCGATCGATCTGGTGATCGTCAACCTGTATCCGTTCGAGTCGACCGTTGCCAAGGGCGCGGACCGCGAGACGGTGATCGAGAACATCGACATCGGCGGACCCTCGATGGTGCGCTCGGCGGCGAAGAACCACGCTTACGTCACGATCGTGACCGACCCGGCCGATTACGAAGGCTTGTTGACCGAGCTCGAAGCGACCGACGGCGCGACCACGCTGGGCTTCCGCAAGCTGATGGCCGCGCGCGCATTCGCGGTCACCGCGGCGTACGATGCTTCGATCAGCCAGTGGTTCGCTTCTGCCGATCAGGGCGACAAGTTTCCCGAACTGGTCAGCATGAGCCGCGTGCTCGCCGGATCGCTGCGCTACGGCGAGAACCCGCACCAGGACGCCGCGCTCTACGTGCCCAAGGGCCCGCACGTCCGCGGCCTGCCGCAGGCCGAGCAGGTCCAGGGCAAGGAATTGTCCTACAACAATTACAACGACGCCAACGCCGCGCTCGAGCTTGTGGCCGAATTCCGCGGGCAGGACCCGGCGGTGGTAATCGTCAAGCACGCCAACCCGTGCGGCGTCGCTACCGGATCAAGCTTGCTCACGGCCTGGGAAGGCGCGTTGCAGTGCGATTCGGTCTCGGCGTTCGGCGGCATCGTCGCGGTGAACCAGCCGCTCGACGGACCCACGGCCGAAGCGATCTGCAAGATCTTCACCGAAGTCGTCGTGGCTCCAGGTGCAGACGAAGAGGCGCGCGCCTTCTTCGCCAAGAAGAAGAACTTGCGGCTGCTGCTGACCGAGGACCTCCCCGATCCGCGCCGCGCCGGACAAACCCTCGCGATCATCGCCGGCGGCATCCTCGTGCAGGACCGCGACAACGGCGCGATCGCGTTCGACGATCTCAAGGTCGTGACCAAGCGCGCGCCGACCGACAGCGAGATGTCCGACTGCCTGTTCGCCTGGACGGTGGCACGCCACGTCAAATCGAACGCGATCGTATACGCCAAGGACGGCGTCACCGCCGGGATCGGCGCGGGCCAGATGAACCGGCGCGATTCCTCGCGCATCGCGGCGATGAAGGCGCAGGAAGCTGCCCAGACATACGGCTGGGCCGAACCGCGCACGGTCGGCAGCGCGGTGGCCTCCGACGCGTTCTTCCCGTTCGCCGATGGCCTGCTCGCGGCGGCCGAAGCCGGTGCTACCGCGGTGATCCAGCCGGGCGGCTCGATCCGCGACGGCGAGGTGATCGCGGCGGCGAACGACGCCGGGCTGGCGATGGTGTTCACGGGCATGCGCCACTTCCGGCATTGAGACAAAGAACAGTCTGATCTCTTGCTCTCCCCTCCCCACGGGGCGGGGAGTATTACCGCCGCATCTCGATCGACGCGTGCATGAGGCCGCTTGCCAGGCACGGCCGTTCGGCGCGATGCTCCTCCACGAAGCCCAGCTTTGCGAGCACGCGTCCTGAACCCGGGTTGTCCGCATAGTACCCCGCGAACAGCCCGCCCGGCCCAGCAAGCGCGAGGCCGTAAGCGGTGATCGCCGCGCCCGCTTCGGTCATGAGGCCAAGGTCCCAATGGCTCGGCGCCAGATAGTACCCGAGTTCGAGTGTGTCCGGATCATCCGCGACCCGGTGCAGGCCGATCATGCCGATCAGGGTCGCGCCGTCCCGCTCGAAGATACCCCACACAAGTTCGCGCGGGACGATCGCATCGAGAAAGACCCGCGCGTCCGCCTCATCATAAGGATGCGGCACCCGGCCGAGCCGAAACGCGACCTCGCGCCGGCCGCAGATCGCGACGATCGCTGCAGTGTCCGCCTCGCCCGGCCGACGCAGCCGCAACCGCGCGGTCAGCAGTTCAGGCCGCTCGGCGAGCGCGCGGTCGTAACGTGCCGCGAGGTCGCTCACGCCTCCTCGCGCGCGATCTCGCGCCAGCCGATGTCGCCGCGGCAGAACAGTTCGGGTGCCTTGATCGCGTCCACGCCGGCATAAGCGCGCGCCTGCGCTTCGCGCACCGAGGCGCCGAGCGCGGTGACGTTAAGCACGCGGCCACCGGTCGCGACCAGTCGGCCGTCCTTCAGCGCGGTTCCCGCCTGGAACACCCGCGTGCCGGTCGCCTCTGCGGCCGCAATGCCCGCGACCGAACCGCCCGCTTTCGGCGAGTTCGGATAGCCTTCCGCCGCCATCACTACCGTCAGCGCGGTCTGCTGCGAAAAGCGCGGTGGCTCGATCGCGGCGAGGC
>CAJCHR010000383.1 GCA_903970225.1 Actinobacteria bacterium 21-64-8
CGCTCGGCTCCGACATCGCGAGCGCACCGACGTGCTCACCGCTGATGAGCTTCGGCAGATAGCGTTTCCTCTGCTCGTCGTTGGCGTTCAGCGCCAGCTGGTTGACGCACAAATTGGAATGCGCGCCATAGCTCAGGCCGACCGAAGCCGAGGCGCGCGACACTTCCTCGCACGCGATGACATGTTCGAGATAGCCGAGCCCCAGCCCGCCATCCTCTTCGGAGACCGTGACGCCATGCAGCCCGAGCGCGCCCATCTCGGGCCACAGCTCGCGCGGGAAGCGATCCTCGGCATCGATCCGCGCCGCCAGGGGCGCAATGCGGTCTGCGGCGAAGCGGCGCGTGGCCTCGCGGATCATCGCCGCGTTCTCGCCCAGCGCGAAGTCGAACTCAGTCGTCATGGCATGCAAAGTCGGTCCGCTGAGGCCGCGTTGCAAGTGCTCGATGGCGCGATCGCCCGGGGAGCGGGTGATACAGCGCTGCTCCATCCTCGCGCCGTCTCGACTTGCCTCGACGCGGGCGCCGCTGCCACAAGGCGTTCACACGCTACGGGGAGAAGCGGGTTGGCTATTTTCTACACGATCGAAGATGCGCTCTCGAAAAACCTCTGCCGCGCCACGTCGACGGGCTCCTGGGAGTCGGTGCCGCAACCACTGACCGGCGGCGATGCGCTAAGAAGCTACCAATTCGCACAACCGCTGGTGCTGCACTGCAGCCCCGATACGCAGGCACTGCAGTTCCTGCGCCATGAATGGAGCGGCGCAGTCGCCGTGACCGTCGACGGTGTTCGGCAGACGATCCCGCTGTCGCTCGAATCCAATGTCGATCAAATCTGCGTCGAGCTTCCCCGGCATGACGGCCTCTTCGAAGTGACGATCGAGACGATACCGGTCGAGGGACGCGACTTGCGTCGCTGCGAGGTCTGGCTGCTGGGCCTCGATTTTCGCAGCACGCCGCTTTCGCTTGGCCGGTCGGTCCGGCTCAACGACGGCACAAAATTCGTCTACGGCGAGTGGGGTCAGTTCCTGGCGCTTGCCGGCGACAACCTGCTACCCGACGCGATCGCACGCTTCGGATCGTGGGCACCCGAGGACATCAAGCTGTTCCAGCACCATGTCGCTCCGGGCGATGTCGTGCTCGATATCGGCGCGAACATCGGCCATCATTCGGTGGTGTTCTCCAGGCTGGTCGGCCCGGCAGGGCTGGTCGTTGCGGTGGAGGCGCAGCGCGTGCTCTATCAGCTGGTGCAGGCCAATGCGGTGATTAACCGCTGCAGCAACATTCTGGCGTTCCACGCCGCCGCCGCCGCAGAAGAAACGCACGTCGAAATGCATCCGATCAACTACGACGACGCCACCAATTACGGCGCCCTGGGTATCAACGCGGCCGAAGTCGAATATGCGATCCCGGGCGAACAGGTCCCCGCGCGGCCGCTCGACAATCTGGTCCCGCCGCTGCTCGCCGGCCGCCGGGTGGGGTTCGTCAAGATCGACGTGCAGGCCTACGAACTGTTCGTGCTTCGCGGCATGCGCGCCATTATCGAGAACGATCGCCCCACCATTTTCGCGGAGATTTCTCCGTATTGGATGCGCAAGGCAGGATACGATTTCGCCGAGATCTACGCGTTGCTGCGCGATCATGGCTACGACCTGATCCATCGCGAGGGTTTGCCACTGGGGTCCGAAGGCTGGCCCGAGATAGCCGACGACTCTCAATTCGAGTGGGACTTGCTTGCGATTCACCCCGAGCGCGAAGCATGACCGCCCGTGCGTGTCCGGTCAGGGCCTGACCTGAACCGCCAGATCGCAGAACATCTGCGGATTGAGCGCGAAGCCGATCACCTTCAGACGATCGTTCTCGTCGATCAGCTCGTTCGCCGCCTTCACGACGCCGTAGTCGACCCGCGAGAGATGGTCGGTCATCGTGTAATCGTTGAAGATCAGATAGCCGCCCGGCCGGACTTTCTCCAGACTGAGGCGCCCATCGACGATGACGTCGGGATAGGCATGCCCGGCGTCGATGTAGATCACATCGAAGCTGGCGTCTGGAAGGCGCGACAGCCCCTCATGGCTGAGACCCTGCTCGATGATCAGTTCACCGCCGAACATTGCCGAAAGCTCGTCGCGATAGAAATCCGCGTGGAGCCGGCCCTTCAATTGATCCGCGACGTTGATGCCCCACAGCTCCTCGTATTCGTGGAACGTAAAGACATCGACCGCCGCGAACCGGCGCGGCACGAACGTTTCGATGAGGAATTTCGAGAACGTGCCGAATCCCACCCCGATCTCGAGGATGCTTGGCGCCGTGACGCCGCTCTGCGACAGGAGTCCTGCGACATATCGCATCTGGTCGAACCGATCGGCAAACAGCCGTGCGTCACGCAGATGGTGATGCTGCAAAACCTTGATGTCGTCGAACTGCACCGCATTCTCCCATCCGGCCACGCCGGTCTGCCGCTTTCACGAACCCATGGCAAGCGCACCGGTCCAGGCATTGGAACGGGATCGGACCCGATCGGCGCGGGGCTCCGGTGAGCGCGCTTGACCACGCCTGCGCGCGCCAATACCGCGCGCAAACCATGCATGACATCCGCCAGATCCGCGAGAACCCCGCCGGGTTCGACGACGCCCTCGCGCGCCGGGGTTTTATGGGAACTTCGTCGGCCGCGATCCTCGCGCTCGATACTGAGCGCCGCGCGCTGGCGACGCGGGCGCAGGAGGCGCTCGCCCGGCGCAACGAGGCTTCGAAGGCGATCGGCAAGGCGATGGGCTCCGGCGACACCGCGACGGCGGAGGCGCTGAAGGCCGAAGTCGCGGCGCTCAAGGACACGCTCCCCGCGCTGGAGGCCGAGGAGAAGGCGCTCGGCGTGAAGCTACACGATCTGCTCGCGGGCATTCCGAACCTGCCGGTCGCCGAAGTGCCCAAGGGCGCGGACGAGGCCGACAACGTCGAAGTCGCGCGCTGGGGGGCACAGCGCAATTTCGCGTTCACACCGCGCGAGCATGCCGACATCGGGCCTGCCTTGGGCCTCGATTTCGAGACCGGCGCGAAGATCTCCGGCGCGCGGTTCACCTTCCTGCGCGGCCAGATGGCGCGGCTGGAACGGGCGCTCGGCCAGTTCATGCTCGATCACCAAACCGAGGTGAACGGCTATACCGAATGCCAGCCGCCGCTGCTGGTCAAGGACGAGGCCGTATTCGGGACCGGGCAGTTGCCGAAGTTTGCGGAGGACTTGTTTCAGACTTCCGACGGCAAGTGGCTGATCCCCACCGCCGAAGTCAGCCTGACCAACTCGGTGCGCGAAACCATCCTCGCCGAGGCCGAGCTGCCGATCCGCATGACCGCGCTCACCCCGTGCTTCCGCTCCGAGGCCGGCTCTGCCGGGCGCGACACGCGCGGGTTCATCCGCCAGCACCAGTTCGACAAGGTCGAGCTGGTCACGATCTGCAAGCCCGAGGATTCTGCTGCCGAGCACGAACGGATGACCCAGGCGGCCGAATCGATCCTCCAGGCGCTCGAACTGCCGTACCGCAAGGTGCTGCTGTGCACCGGCGACATGGGCTTCACCGCGCGCAAGACCTTCGATCTCGAAGTCTGGCTGCCCGGCCAGGCCACCTACCGCGAGATCTCCAGCATCTCCAACTGCGGCGACTTCCAGGCGCGGCGGATGGACACGCGGTTCAGGCCTGAAGGCAAGAAGGGCACCGAGTTCGTGCACACGCTCAACGGCTCGGGCCTTGCGGTCGGGCGGACGCTGGTGGCGGTGCTCGAGAACGGCCAGCAGGAGGACGGCTCGGTCGATCTGCCCGCGGTGCTGCACCCGTACATGCGCGGGATCACGCGGCTGGTGCCGGGTGCGTAACCTCGCCTACTCCCCTCCTCGTCATCCTGAACTTGTTTCAGGTTCCATTCTTCCCCACGGACGGAGTTACCCGAAGGCGCGATGGACCCTGAAACACGTTCAGGGTGACGGAGCGGCTCGAGCTTAAGCGGTTCATCTCCCAATGCGCATACTCCTGACCAATGACGATGGCATCCACGCCCCCGGCCTCGAAGTGCTCGAACGCATCGCCTCGCGGCTCAGCGACGACATCTGGATCTGCGCGCCGTCCGAGGAGCAATCGGGCGCGGGTCACTCGCTGACGCTGACCCGCCCGGTGCGCCTGCGCCAGCACGATGCGCGGCGCTTCTCAGTCGCGGGCACGCCGACCGATGCGGTGACGATGGCACTCAAGAGGCTGATGCCCGAGCCGCCCGACCTGATCCTCTCGGGCGTCAACCGCGGCGCCAACCTGGCCGACGACGTGACCTATTCGGGCACCGTCTCGGCCGCGTTCGAGGGCGCGATGGCGGGCATCCGCTCGATCGCGCTGAGCCAGGTCTACGCGGTCGAGGGGCAAGGCGACAAAGTACCGTTCGAGGCGGCCGCGCATTGGGGCGAGGCGGTGCTCAAGCCGCTGCTCGGCGTGCCGTTCGCCCCGCGCACGCTGGTCAACATCAACTTCCCCGCGCTGCCGGCCGAGGATGTCAAAGGGATCCGAGTCACCCGTCAGGGCTTCCACGACTATGCCCGCGGATCGGTCGTCGAAGGGACGGACCCGCGCGGTTTTCCTTATTTCTGGTTCGGGCTCCACGGCATCGAGCACACGCTGGGGCACGAGACCGACCTCGAGGCGATCGCCGACGGTTACGTCTCGGTGACGCCGCTGAGGCTGGACCTGACGCACGAGGAATCGTTCACGGCGCTGAAGGGGCGGTACGAAGGCTGAACATCTTCCCCTTCAAGGGGAGGGGGACCGCCCGAAGGGTGGTGGAGGGGTGTTCCGATCTGACATCGACACCGCTCCGTCAGCGCTACGCGCTGCCACCTCCCCTTGGAGGGGAAGATGTTACCCCAAAGCCCAGAACACCGCGCCCATCGTCAGGTATGCGGCAAGCCAGTATCCCGCGTCGATCCAGCGCGCCCGTGCCGGGCCCCCGGCCCGCGCGGCCATCAGCCACAGCGCGGGGATGATGAAGAACAGCGCGATCCCGCCCGACATCATGAAGTACAGCCACGGCTTCGCCGAAAGCGTCGCCGCGCCGATCCGCGCGAAGTTATGGCCCAGCAGCGCGGCGCCGAGCAGCATCACCACCACGGTCGCCAGATAGCTCTTGCCCTGCCCGCGCGGCCCTTCGAGCACCGGGCGTCCGGCACGAAACAGCGGCCCGTACCAGACGATCCCGACCGCGACCGCGAGGTTCGCAGCCAGTATCACCGCGATCCAGTTTACCGGACCCATGCGCGCTCTCCCTTGATTTGGACGCAACAGTAGCGAAATCCCCGCTGCGGGTGTAGGGGCCCGCCCCTTATGACGCAGTTATTACCCAGCATACCGAAAGTCGGCATGGTCAGCCTCGGCTGCCCCAAGGCGCTCGTCGACAGCGAGCGGATCCTCACGCGCCTGCGCGCCGATGGCTATGCGATGAGCGGCGATTACGCCGGCGCCGACGTGGTGCTGGTCAACACCTGCGGTTTTCTCGATTCCGCCAAGGAGGAGAGCCTGGCCGCGATCGGCGAGGCGATCGCCGAGAACGGCCGCGTGATCGTCACCGGCTGCATGGGCAACGAGGCCGAAGCGATCCGCGCGCGCTTTCCTTCGGTGCTCGCGGTGACGGGCGCACACCAGTACGAGGCGGTGGTCGATGCGGTGCACGAGGCCGCGCCGCCGACGATGGGCCCGTTCATCGATCTGATCCCGCAGCCCGACATCAAGCTCACGCCGCGGCATTACAGCTATCTGAAGATCTCCGAGGGCTGCAACCACTCTTGCAGCTTCTGCATCATCCCCGACTTGCGCGGCAAACTGGTCAGCCGGCGGATCGACGCGGTGCTGCGCGAGGCGGAGAAGCTGGTTGCCGCGGGCACCAAGGAACTTCTGGTGATCAGCCAGGACACCTCGGCTTACGGCGTCGACACCGGCCACGCGAAGCACGATTGGCATGGCCATCCGGTGCGCGCGCACATGACCGATCTCGCGCGCGAACTGGGCCAGCTGCGCACTCTCGAGGGCACGCCCCCGTGGGTGCGGTTGCATTATGTCTATCCCTATCCCCACGTCGATGCGGTGATCCCGCTGATGGCCGAGGGGCTGCTGACGCCGTACCTAGACATTCCGTTCCAGCACGCGAGCCCCAGCGTGCTTAAGGCGATGCGGCGCCCCGCCAACGAGGCTAAGGTGCTGGAACGCCTCCAGCGCTGGCGCGAGATCTGCCCCGACATCGCGGTGCGGTCGAGCTTCGTGGTCGGCTTTCCCGGCGAGACCGAGGCTGATTTCGCCTACCTGCTCGACTGGCTGGAAGAAGCGCAACTCGACCGGGTCGGCGCGTTCAAGTTCGGGCCCGTCGCTGGCGCGCGCGCCAATTCTCTGCCCGGCGCTGTGCCCGAAGAGGTCAAGGACGAGCGCTACGCCCGGATCATGCAGAAATGCGCGGCGATCAGCGCGGCCAAGCTCGGGGCGAAAGTGGGGCGCGTATTGCCGGTGATCCTCGACGAGGTGGGCGAACCCGATGAGGACGGCGACGTCGGTGCGACGGGCCGTACCCAGGCCGACGCACCCGAGATCGACGGCGCGATCTATTTGCGCAACGTGCCCGAGGGACTGGCGCCGGGCACGATCGTGGAGTGTCTGGTGGAAGATGCGGACGAACATGATCTGTTCGGGGTGATCGTCGAGGGGAACTGATCCGACGCACCATCGCCCCGGCCTTCTTAGGCGGCTGACCCGCTGGTAAGCTCGCAAAGGTACCGGGGTTCCGGTTCAACGCCGGGCTGACGAGAAAGGTGGCATGGGACCGCGATTACCGTCCCGGCAGCCAGCTCTTCCCCGCCGCAAAGTCCGCCGCCACACCGCGCACGAACGCATCCGGATCGGCGGCATGCTCGCGGATCGTCTGCCAGCCCTTCTCGTGAGTCGGCACCAGAATCCGCCCGGCTTCCATCGCATCGGCGAGGATCACAGCGACCTCTTCCTGGCTCTTGACCGCAAGATCGGCGCCCGGTCCGCGCATTGCGACGTTTTCGCCGAATGTGCGCATGCCATGGATTGAGGTGGTCATCGTCGGTCCCGGACACAGGCAACTGACGCGCACGCCCAGCGGCTCCAGATAGATCGCCATGTTCTCCGACATCGAGATCAGCGCCGCCTTCGAGGCCGCATAAGGGATGCGATTTGTCGCATAAGGATAGAGCCCGGCAAAGCTCGCGGTGTTGACGATATGGCCCGAGCCCCGCGCGATCATGCCCGGCAGGACCAGCGCGTTCGCGCGCACCGCGCCGAACAGGTTGACGCCGAACATCCGCTCCCACTCGGCGGGAGGGAAGTCCTCGACGTGGCCGCTATGCAGCAGCCCGGCATTGTTCATGTGAATGTCGATCGTGCCGAGGAACGCCTCCGCCGCGGCAACCGCGTCAGCCAGCGACGACTGGCTGGTCACGTCGACCCCTATGCCGGCGGCCGATCCGCCTGCCGCCTCGATCATTGCCGCGGTCTCTCGCGCACCTTGTGCATTGATGTCGGCAACGACGATACGGGCCCCGCGCCGCGCGAATTCCAAAGCGATCTTCTGGCCGATGTTCTGGCCCGCGCCGATGATCAGCGCGCCCCTGCCCGCAAACGATGTCATCCGATTTTCCTCTTCCCGATCGGTGGGCCCGCTGCGCGGGATCTCTCACCGATGCTGACAGAAGAGGCCGGGCAATGCAGCCAGAGTGGCCGTAGAGGTCGGGCCACGAGGACGAGCCCGGGACGCGATATCATCCGAAACCGGCGGCAACGATCATGCGCCGCCGGTCCGATGCGGATCAGTTGTCGACCGTATTGCCGACCTTCTTGGCGGTATTCGATACGCTGTTCGCCGCACCGGTGATCGCGTTGTTCTTCGCGATCGTGCTGTTCTGGCTTTGCGAGAAGAAATAGATGCCCGCAATCACGGCGATCAGCAGGACGATGGCGATCGCCCATCCTGCGCCGCCGCTCTTCTCTTTAACGATTGTGGTGTGCGTGGTTCCGGTGTCTTCGGCCATGACTTGCATCCCTGTATTTGTCGCAGTCCACCGCAAACGAGCGGACGGCGCTTAGGTTGCGCGGATGAGCCCACCCCTCCCACGATCGGGAGGAACGGGACTCGATCACATCTGCGCGAGCATCTCGATGTGGTGCTTGACCACGGGCACGATCTTGCCGGCGGTCATCCGCAGGGCCGGAGCGGTGCCGCCGGTGGCATAGCCTTCCTGTAGCGCGAGCGCCTCGTCATGCGCGGCCTTCTGCTGCATGACATACGTCATGTCGCGGTCCGCGCCGTGCTTCATGCGCAAATCGGCGAGCATATGGTTCTGCTTGGGCGTCAACATCGGCGGCTTGGGGTGCAGCCCGGAGCGCATCGCGGCCGCCTTGACCATCGCAGTGCTCTGACCGTGATCGTGGATCATCATCGAGGCGAACGAGGTGATCTTCGGATCGTGCGTGCTCTTGAGCACGATTTGCGCGGACTGGCGCTCGAACAGATCGCTTGCGCCAGCGGCTTTCACGTAAGCCGCGGGCGGCATGGCCTGCGCCATCACCGGTGCGGCAACGGCGAGCGACAGCAGCGATGCTGCCGAGTAAACGAATTTCATGACAACTCTCCTCGAGCGCCCCTGCCCCGCGCGGCGCTGCGTGTTCAACCCGGGCCGACGGAGAGGGTTGCGTCGGAAAATGAAGGATTTTCCGGACGCAATGAAGATAAGTTCGCGGTGCGTTGGTCTGGGCGCACGGCGCGCCCGTCAGGCCGCTTTGCCGGCTTGATCGAGCGCGTACCGCCGGCAGTGTTCAAGATACCCCGCTTCGTGCGAGCCCGACAGATCGACGACCGTGCGCCACAGCCACGAGGGAGCATCGATGCCAAGCCCGCGCTGATCGCGCAACGACCGCCGCCATGCATTGCGCGTGGCATCGTCCATCTGCCGCGCGTGCGCTCTGCCCACCACGTAAGCCAGATAGCGCGCCGCCTTGACCGCCTGCCCCTGGGTAAACTGATCGACTTCCAGCTTGAGGTCCTGTGGTGCAAGCTCACGGATGAACATCGATTTGCCGAGCAGTTTGGCCGCAATCATGCGCCCTCCAAGGTGCGGCGACAGCGCGCACGCGCCGGCCACGACCCGCTCGGCAGGATCATCCGGCATCACCGCGCCCTCGGCGACCGGCGCCGCGGGGGCAGCCGCCTGCTTGAGATCGACCAGCGCGAAGTCCTCGCGCCGTTTGGCCCCGCCGCGGATCGCGATGATCGCGGCATAGCGCAGCAGCCCCAGCGAACTGCAACCCTTCACCCAGTACGCGGCATCGACGAGGCGCAGTTCACGGTCGCGATCGGCGCCCTCGATCGAAAGGAGCCGCCGTTTGATCTCGGGATCGGAAAACAGCGCGATCAGCGCCTCCCGCTCTTCAGGTTCAAGCGGCCAGAATTTCTTGCCGAGCGGAATGGTCGGCGCGCTGTCGTCGATCCGCTCGCGCGCGAGATGGCGCCAGCGCCGCCCCATCGCGCGATGCCTGACGACCCGCACCACTTCGGGCTCGGGTCCGGGTTCGCCGTCTTCCGGATCGGCGAGCGCGCGATCGTAGCCATCGACCATCTCCTCCATCATCCGCGCGGTGGTCACGCCGGGCAGGTCCGAACCGCGCGCCGCGGTCGCGAGCGACAAGCCCAGGCGAATCAGATCGTGCGCAGGGTTGCCGATGACCGTCTGATCGAGATCGCGGATCTGTATCTCGACATTGCCGTTGCCATCGCTGAGCGGGCCGAGATTGCCGAGGTGGCAATCGCCGCAGATCCAGATCGGCGGCCCCTTGGGGAGCCGCGCCGCGGCGGGAGAAGCCGCCAGCCATTCGTAGAACTTGACCGTGTTGCCCCGCACATACGCGTGAGTCGATCGCGCCATCTTGAGCGTGCGCGCGTCATCGAGTTCGGCACTGCGATTCTTATGCGGCAGCGCGGCCTGGGCGCCTTTCTCATCGAGCGATTCTGATCGCGATGCCATCCTTCACGGCTCCCTTTGACAATGCGACCTCCCCGTGGAGACCCAAGCATTCGCTGCAACGCTCGAGCGGTTCAAACGGGCATCGCGAACCGTTCGAACCATTCGCGAGTGAGGGGCCTACAGGTCCAGCGCGTCGAGCGCCTCCGAAGCATCCGATCCCGACGCGACAAGATGGATGCGTGAAGGCGCGCTGGCCTTGATCACGGTGACCGCGTTCTTGGGGCAAATATCGAGGCAGGCGACCGGCACGATCTTGACGGTTTTTCGTCCCCGCTGCTTGAGCGTTTTGCGCAGGACCTTGTCGAGCCTTGCCGTGCCATCATCACCGAAGCCGCCGTGCAGTTTCTTCCCGCATTTGCGGCAGACGAGCAGGATCTCATCCCACTTGGCCGGAATTTCGCGAATGGATTTCGATGGCGATGCCACGTGCAACTCCCGGCTGCGCCCGACACGAAATGCCGCGCCCGCACGTTCCTAGTCCGCCTTCCCGGGGTGAGGAAGGCAGGTTCTGGCGTCGCCCTGCCAGACGAGACTGGTGGTTGTGGAAAATGGGGCCGGGTTATCTCCTTCGTCCCTGGAACGGAGCGTTCCCGGAAGTCGCCGTCACCGGGTTCCGCGCCCCGAACCCATCGAGCGCTATACGGCGACCGAAGGCAGGAAAGAGGGCGAGCGCCGCGAAAAACGGCGCAAGCCGGTTTGGGGTGGCGAATGAGGGGATTTACCTTCCGCATCTGCGCCGCGATTGCCTGACCGACGCTCGCGCGCGAAGATGTCCCCCGGCTGATGCAGCCCGGCTTCCATTACGATCCTTCACCGGCCAGACCATCAACGTCGACGGCGGCTGGTACATGAGCTCAGGCGGCCCCAACTCCTGATCTTCACACAAGGAACGACATCATGGAATATCGGCGTCTCGGAACTTCCGGCCTGCGCGTCCCGGCTCTCAGCTTCGGCACCGCGACCTTCGGAGGGGCGGGCGACTTCTTCAAGGCGTGGGGATCGACCGACGCCGGGGGAGCGTCGCGCCTGATCGACGTCTGCCTCGATCACGGCGTGACCTTGTTCGACAGCGCCGACGGCTATTCGGGCGGACTTGCCGAGACGATCCTCGGCGAGGCGATCAAGGGCAAGCGCGACCGGCTGCTGATCTCGACGAAGGCGACGTTCCCCACCGGTGACGGTGCCAACGACTACGGATCGTCGCGTTTCCATCTGATCGATGCTGTCGACAAGGCGCTGACGAGGCTCGGCACCGATCACATCGATCTCTTTCAGCTTCACGGGCAGGACTACAATACGCCGGTCGAGGAGACGGTCGCGACGCTCGACCAGATCGTGCGCGACGGCAAGATCCGCTATGTCGGCGCCTCGAACTTCTCGGGCTGGCACCTGATGAAATCGCTCGGCGCTGCAGACCGCCACGGCTTCCCGCGTCATGTCGCGCATCAGGTCTATTACTCGCTGCTCAACCGCGACTACGAGTGGGAGTTGATGCCGCTGGGCGCCGACCAGGGCGTCGGCGCATTGATCTGGAGCCCGCTCGGCTGGGGCAAGCTCACCGGCAAGATCCGCCGCGATCAGCCGGCCAAGGCGGGTACGCGGGCGTACGACATCGCAGGCACGGGCCCGCATTTCGATGAGCAGCGCTTGTTCCGCATCGTCGATGTGCTGGGCGAGGTGGCCGAAGAAACCGGCAAGACGATCCCGCAGATCGCGCTCAACTGGCTGCTCCGCCGGCCCACCGTTGCAAATGTCATCATCGGCGCGCGCAACGAAGAGCAGTTGATCGAGAATGTCGGCGCTATCGGTTGGGCGCTGACGCCCGAACAGGTCGGAAAGCTCGATGCCGCCAGTGACGAGCCCGCGGCTTATCCCGTCTGGCATCAGCGTGGCTTCCCGATGCTCAACGAGCATGCCGCGATCAGGGCGGAGTAAGCAGGTCTCGAGGACCAGGTCCGATCTTGGCCATGCAAATTGTCGTCCTGGCATCCAGCGGCATTGCGTGAGCCACATGCGAGGGTCTTGGGACGGGCGTCACCCGTGGAAAAAGGCACAAAAAAGCCGCCGCAGGTTTGCCTGGGCGGTTGTGGGATTGTTGGGCTTGGTTGCGGGGGTAGGATTTGAACCTACGACCTTCAGGTTATGAGCCTGACGAGCTACCGGGCTGCTCCACCCCGCGTCACCATGTTGGGCTGCTGTGCAGCCCGAAGCGCTTTGCCTTGGGACGCAGTGTCCGTGGGCGGCAGGGCTTGACCCGCGGGTTGTTTTTCCAGCGCGGAGGCTGGAATGCAAAAGGGCCCGTGAGGGCCCATTTGTGGGCGGTCTCTTGCAGGCAAGAGAGCCCTGACGATTGTGAATGGGTTTTTATCCGATTATGCGCCTGCTTCAATGCCTGGCGACGACCTACTCTTCCGGGGCTTGAGCCAAAGTACCATCGGCGCAGCCAGGTTTCACGGCCGAGTTCGAGATGGGATCGGGTGGGTCACTGGCGCTATGGTCACCAAGCAATGGAGCGGGCGCACAATCGGGTTTTCAATCGATGTCTTGTTTTGCAGTTTGTCTGCATGCGTCTCTGGCTGAGGTCGTCCGCAATCTCGGGCAGGTCGAGGCATGATGCCCAGAACTGTCATTGATGGTGGAACTCTCAAACATGAACAGAGTGATTAGGACCGGTTAGCTCCATGCGTTACCGCACTTCCACACCCGGCCTATCAACGTGGTGGTCTACCACGACTCTAAGATACCTAATCTCGAGGGAGGCTTC
>CAJCHR010000384.1 GCA_903970225.1 Actinobacteria bacterium 21-64-8
GCCGTGGTGCTCGGGGGTCGCTGGCCGGCGCTGGTGCCGCTGCGCGCGATCCGCATCGGCGCGGGCGTATTGCTCGCGCTCGCCGGTCTCTATCTCGCCGTGACGGCGCTGGGCCTCGCCTGAGCCGATCACAGCAATCGGCAAAATTCGGCCTCGCGCGCTCTTTTCGGCGAACCCTTGGCAGCGTAGCTCGTTATGGAGCCGAACCGAGATCACGACCAACAGGAGCTTCTTCATGGCCCAGCTGCCCGCCACCGCGCTCGACACGCCGACCGACCTGCCCAGCACCAACCTCGGCACCGCGGCGGACGCGCTCAACACCTCGCTCGCCGACCTCTATGCGCTGTATCTCAAGACCAAGAATTTCCACTGGCACATGTCGGGCCCGCACTTCCGCGACTATCATCTGATGCTCGACGATCAGGCGACGCAGATCCTGTCGATCACCGACGCGGTCGCGGAGCGGATTCGCAAGACCGGCAACACCACGCTGCGCTCGATCGGCGACATCGGTCGCCGCCAAACGATCGCCGACAACGACCAGGAATTCGTCGGGCCCGAGGCGATGCTCGCCGAGCTGCGCGACGACAATCTCGCCTTGATCCAGCAGTTCCGCGAGACCCGTGCCAAGGTCGAGGAGGCCGGCGACACGCCGACCTCGTCGCTGATCGACGAGTGGGTCGATCAGGCCGAGGAGCGCGCCTGGTTCCTGTTCGAGGCCGCCCGCAAGGGGTGAGGCGAAAGCCTGCGCGTCTGCCTGTTCCCCGGCGGAAGCCGGGGTCCAGTGCTTCAGACGCGGCGCTTGTAGCTCTGGGCCCCGGCTTTCGCCGGGGAACGGCAGGGGGCCACGGCGGGTTGTTCGCTATTCCATCGGAAAGGCCCACCTTCGCCTCATGCGCGATTTCGCCAAGCTGCTCGACGGGCTCGTCTACACGCGGTCGCGCAACGCCAAGCTCAAGCTGATCGCCGACTATCTGCGTGCCACCCCCGACCCCGATCGCGGCTGGGCGATGGCGGCGATGACCGGGGCGATCGACATCAAGGCGGTCAAGTCGGCGGCGATCCACCAGATGGTCGCCGAGCGCGTCGACCCCGAGCTGTTCGCGATGAGCCGCGACTTTGTCGGCGATCTCGCCGAGACGGTCGCGCTGATCTGGCCCAAGCTGGAGCATGAGCCCGCCGACATCGACGACGGCACCTTGACGATCTCTGCGGCGATCGCACAGCTCGACGCGCTGCCGCGCGGGCAGGTCGGGCCGGGGCTCGCCGCGATGCTCGACCATCTCGATTCGTCGGGACGCTACGCGCTAATCAAGCTCGCGACCGGCGCGCTCCGCGTCGGCGTTTCGGCCCGGCTGGCGAAGACCGCGTTGGCGCAGGCCTTCGGGCTCGACGTCGACGAGGTCGAGGAGCTGTGGCACGGCCTCACTCCTCCCTATGCGCCGCTGTTCGCGTGGGCCGAGGGCACGGGTGAACGCCCCGCCGCCGAGGACATCCCGGTGTTCCGCCCGTTCATGCTCGCACACCCCCTCGAAGAGACGGTGGTCGACCTCGCCGACTATGCCGCCGAGTGGAAATGGGACGGCATTCGGGTCCAGCTCGTCGGCATCTGCGGCGAGACGCGGCTGTTCAGCCGGGCCGGCGACGACATCACCGGCAGCTTCCCGGATGTCGCCGCCGCCTTCACCGCGCAGGGCGTGCTCGACGGCGAGCTGCTGGTCCGCGGCGAGGGGCAGGGGCGCTCCGAACATGGCGGCGAGACGGCAAGCTTCAACGCGCTGCAGCAGCGGCTCGGGCGAAAAGCGGTGACCGCCAAGATGCAGGCCGAATTCCCCGCGTTCGTGCGGCTCTACGACATATTGTTCGACGGCAGCGAGGATCTGCGCGCCCTACCCTGGACCGAACGGCGCGCGCGGCTGGAGGCGTTCGTGGCCGATATGCCGGCGGATCGCTTCGACGTCTCGGCGATCATCGAGGCGGCGGATTTCGCGGCACTCGGCGAGATCCGCCTCGGCGCCCGCGACGCGGCGATCGAGGGCGTGATGCTCAAGCGCCGCGATTCGCCCTACATCGCCGGGCGGCGCACCGGCTATTGGTACAAGTGGAAGCGCGATCCGCTCGTCGCCGATTGCGTGATGATGTACGCGCAGCGCGGCCACGGGAAGCGGTCGAGCTTCTACTCCGATTACACCTTCGGCTGCTGGACCGCCCCGCCCGACGAGGGCGGCGAGCTGCTCCCCGTCGGCAAGGCCTATTCGGGCTTCACCGACGAGGAGCTGAAAGGCCTCGACCGCTTTGTCCGCAATGCGACCGTCCAGCGCTTCGGCCCGGTGCGCGAGGTCGAGAAGACGATGGTGCTCGAGGTCGCGTTCGATTCGATTCACGAATCGAAGCGGCACAAATCGGGCCTCGCGATGCGCTTCCCGCGGATCAGCCGCATCCGCACCGACAAGCCCGCGGCGGAAGCGGACCTGATCGACACCCTGCGGCGGATGATCGCTTAACCCTCCGTCATCCCCGCG
>CAJCHR010000385.1 GCA_903970225.1 Actinobacteria bacterium 21-64-8
GGCGGGGATGAACTTGGCGTCGCCGTTCTTGGCGTTGTGCTCCATCACCACGATGATCTTCTTGACCCCGGCGACGAGGTCCATCGCGCCGCCCATGCCCTTGATCATCTTGCCCGGGATCATCCAGTTGGCCAGATCCCCGTTCTCGGCGACTTCCATCGCGCCGAGCACCGCCAGATCGATGTGCCCGCCGCGGATCATCGCGAAGCTTTGCGCGCTGTCGAAATAGGCGGTGTGCGGCAATTCGCTGATCGTCTGCTTGCCCGCGTTGATCAGGTCGGCGTCTTCCTCGCCGGCGAACGGGAACGGCCCGATGCCGAGCATGCCGTTTTCCGACTGAAGCGTGACGAACACGCCCTCGGGCACGTGGTTGGCGACCAGCGTCGGGATGCCGATGCCGAGGTTGACGTAGAAGCCGTCCTCGAGCTCCTTTGCGGCGCGCGCGGCCATCTCGTCGCGGGTCCAGGGCATGTCAGTTCGGCTCCTTGGGATCGGAAGTGTGTTCGGAATTCCAGCGCTTGTCGGCCGGGATGATCTCGTCGAGCCTGCCCTTGAGGCCGGCGCCGTAGACGGGGTTGGGCAGCACGAACCAGCGTATGCCGAACTGCTGCGCGATCGGCGCGGTGCTGGCGAGCGCGCGGCGCTGACCGGGGGTACCGACGAACAAGTCGGAGAAATCGCCGAGCTGGTCGCCGCCCATCGCGATCACGCAATACTTCGCCGCGATCGCGGCGCGGCGCGAGTCCTTGCCCGATCCGCTACCGAGATCGCCCTTGAGAAACAGCGTCTGGCCGTGAACCGCGGGGCCGAACCCGGCATGCGTCAGCGCCGCCTCGGTGAAACTCGCGGTCGAAGCGTTGCGGTTGGTGTTGAAGATCACCGTCACGCCCAACCGCCGCAATTCACCGACTGCGGTGATCGCGCCCGGGACCGGCGCGACCTTGTCGACGCCGGCCTTTTCCCAGCTTTCCCATAGCGTGTCGGCGTAAGGCCGGCCCGGATGCGTCGCATCGTCGTATTCGAAGCCAAGGTTGAGCAGGATCGTCTCGTCGACATCGAACACCACCGCGAGCGGCTTGCCGTCGCACGGCAGCCACTTGGGATCGGCGAGCGTGGCGCCCGGCGCGAGCACCGCCTGCTCCTTGTCGCCGGCCGCGGGCTTGTGCTCGTGATCGCGCCATACGCGCTCGATGACGAAGCCGAGCAGCGCGTTGTAGGCCTGCTCGCTAAGCGCCGCCGCCTCGCCCGAGCCGTAGAGATATTGCAACCCCGGCGGGACGACCGGCTCAGCAGCAGCGGGCGGCCTGGCCTGCGCCGCGCCATTCGCCAGCAGCGCTGCCGCCAGCGCGCAGGCGAGCGCCGTCCGTCTCATGCCGCCTCGCGCTCACGAACCGTGCGGAACTCGATCTTCTTGTCGTACGGTGCGCCGTTCACCAGCCGCTGGACGTAGACGCCGGGCAAGTGGATGCAGTCGGGATCGAGCGATCCGATCTCCACGATCTCCTCGACCTCGACGATGCAGACCTTGCCGCAGGTCGCGGCGGGCACGTTGAAGTTGCGCGCGGTCTTGCGGAAGATCGTGTTGCCGCTGGTGTCCGCCTTCCACGCCTTGACCACCGCGAGATCGGCGAAGATGCCGTTTTCGAGCAGATACTCTTCGCCATTGAAGACCTTGGTCTCCTTGCCCTCGGCGATCGGCGTGCCGACGCCGGTCTTGGTGTAGAACCCCGGGATCCCCGCCCCGCCCGCGCGCATCCGCTCGGCGAGCGTGCCCTGCGGGCAGAACTCGACCTCGAGCTCGCCCGAGAGATACTGCCGCTCGAACTCCTTGTTCTCGCCGACGTAGCTGGCGATCATCTTGCTGACCTGCCCGGTGCGCAGCAGCTTGCCGATCCCCTCGTTGTCGATCCCCGCGTTGTTCGAGGCGAACGTCAGGTTCTTCACGCCGGAATCGCGGATCGCATCAAGCAGGCGATCCGGCAGCCCTGACAACCCGAACCCGCCCGAGGCGATCAGCATGCCGTCCCTGAGGACACCCTCGAGCGCGGCGGCGGCACTGGGATAGATCTTGTTCATCGGCCGACTTCAGTGCCTCCCTTGCGGCGGCTTACTTCGATCGCGCCGCAGTGCAGCGATAGCATGCCGAATCGGGAGGTCTAGCGGGTGTGTGATGAGTGGGTACGCCGCCGACGACCCACTGGACAACGCAAAGGTCGCGGACGCTGTCGCACTCCCTGCGCCCGTGCCCCATCAGCGGGCCAGGCATTTCGGATGGATGCGCGGGCGGGTCGCTGCCTTGCGTTCTTTCCACGATCGCGTGAACCGCGAGCGCCAGCAGCCTAAAGCAACACGCATCAGCATCGGCTAGTGGGTTTATGCCTGCCGAAACGAACGAGGTCTGAGAGCATTGACTCTAAATCCCGCGGTGCAGCCGCGCGAGACGGGACATTCCGACTCCCCGCTCCCGAATCCCCCGTTTGCGGCGGTGCTGCGCATTCATCTTTCGTACTTGTGGCAACACCGTCGGTTGCTGTCGCTGAACGCGCCGACGCGGCTGACTGAGCTGGTGCAGAGGCGCAAACTGTTCGACCGCGATGAGCGGCTGCCGCAACTGATCGACAAGCTGGGCGCGAAGCATTTCGTGGCTGAGCGACTGGGGCCCGAATGGGTCACTTCGACCCTGTGGACCGGCTCGCTGCTACCCGCGACGCCTCCCTGGCCTCGTCCGTTCGTCGTCAAATCACGCCACGGCTGCAACCAGCGCCGCTTCGTGCGAAGCGGCGAGGAGGATTGGGCCGCGATCCGCAAAGCTGCGGCGCGCTGGATGCGCCGCGAATACGGCTTTTGGCTCGACGAGTGGGGTTATCGCGGCATTCCGCGCGGTCTGTTGGTCGAGCCGTTCATCGGCGAAGATCTCGTGCTTCCGCTCGATTACAAGGTGTTTGTATTTCACGGGCACGCGGCGTTCATCCAGGTTCACCTCGGCCGCGAGGACAATCATCGCTGGCTGGTGTTCGATCGGAACTGGCGCCGGGTGTCGCGACGGACCGAAGATCCCGACCCCGAGCCGCCTGTGTCGCTCGCACGGATGATTGACGGGGCGGAAATTCTCGGTCGCGGATTCGATTTCGTGCGGGTCGATTTTTACGAGATCGCGGGCCAGCCGCGTTTCGGTGAACTGACGTTCTATCCAGGTTCTGGGCTTGAGTCGGTGGATCCGCCCGAGCTCGACGAGGCCATGGGTTCCTTGTGGCTCGGACGATTCAGGCCGACATAAAAAAGGCCGGAAGGATCGCTCCTTCCGGCCTATTTTCGTTAGCGCAGGTCGGCGCGGACTTAGAAGTCCATGCCGCCCATGCCGCCCATGCCGCCGCCGGGCATGCCGCCCATCGAGGGCTTGTCGTCCGGACGCTCGACGATCGCCGCTTCGGTGGTGATCAGCAGGCCCGAGACCGAGGCCGCGTCCTGCAGCGCGATGCGAACGACCTTGGTCGGGTCGATCACGCCGGACTGGACGAGGTTCTCGTACTTGTCGGTCGCGGCGTTGAAGCCCAGCGTCTCGTCGTTGGCGTCGAGCAGCTTGCCGGCGACAACCGCGCCGTCATGGCCCGCGTTCTCGGCGATCTGCTTGACCGGAGCCGAGATCGCGCGGCGCACGATGTCGATGCCGCGGGTCTGGTCTTCGTTGGCGCCGACCAGGCCTTCGAGAGCCTTGGTCGCGTACAGCAGAGCCGTACCGCCGCCGGGGACGATGCCTTCTTCGACCGCGGCGCGGGTCGCGTGAAGCGCGTCGTCGACGCGGTCCTTGCGCTCCTTGACCTCGACCTCGGATGCGCCGCCGACCTTGATCACCGCAACACCGCCGGCCAGCTTGGCCAGACGCTCCTGCAGCTTCTCACGGTCGTAGTCGCTGGTCGTGACTTCGATCTGCGACTTGATCTGCTCGACGCGCGCCTTGATCTCGTCGGCCGAACCGGCACCATCGACGATCGTGGTGTTGTCCTTGTCGATCGAGACCTTCTTGGCCTGGCCGAGCATGCCGATCGTGACGTTCTCGAGCTTGATGCCGAGATCTTCCGAGATCATCTCGCCCGCGGTCAGCGTGGCGATATCGCCCAGCATGGCCTTGCGGCGATCGCCGAAGCCCGGAGCCTTGACGGCCGCGACCTTGAGGCCGCCGCGCAGCTTGTTGACGACGAGCGTGGCCAGAGCCTCGCCCTCGATGTCCTCGGCGATGATGAGGAGCGGACGGCCCGACTGCACCACGGCTTCCAGAATCGGCAGCAGCGACTGCAGGTTCG